>DATJTX010000017.1 GCA_035502855.1 Candidatus Baltobacteraceae bacterium | reverse complement strand
GCTGCTCTACACGTTGCGCAAGGGGTCGCTAATGCGCTCCGGGCTGGAGGGTTGAGCGTCTCCTTAGCGACCAACGTCGAAAACGCTGGCGGCCTGGCTCTCGGCATCTCGTTCCGTTTCATTCGCTGACGCCGTTTCTGCTACGCACGGCAACCGAATGGCAACCGTCACCTTTTCGTAAGCGCAAAAACCCTTACGATATAAGGGCAAAAGGCATAGCCCCAGCGGGATTCGAACCCGCGTTACCGCCGTGAGAGGGCGGCGTCCTAGGCCTCTAGACGATAGGGCCATGGCTCCCGGGGAAGGACTCGAACCTACAAGCATCCTCGTCCAGAGCGAGGCGTTCTACCAATTGAACTACCCGGGAACGGCAGCGACCGTTATACTACACGGTCTGCCCCTGGTCTTGCAACATGCGCCGCAGCTTCTTATTCCGGGCGCCGTATGTTTCGGTCTGGCTGTGGCAGTTGGGACAAAGCATCCGCAGGTTCTCGAGGCGATGGTCGTTCTTGACGCCGTTAATGCGATCGATGTGTACGCTAAGCGGCTTGCCGCGCTACTCGCTCGGGACGCTTGCGGCGGTCCCGAGACTTCGCTTCGCGATTAACGGGACGACAGAGTATCATATCCCTATTATAGCGAACGTGTGTTCGAATGTTGTTGCCAAAATGTTGCCGCGTGCGAAATTTCGCCTTCGAGTAGGGAAATATCGAGTGCGTCGAACCTGAGGTTCGCTGTTACTACATTCGTAAAAGGAGTATTGGTTGCAAGCGATCGTGCTCGTCGGAGGTGAGGGTACTCGCCTACGCCCGCTTACCTACGGAACGCCGAAGCCGATGGTTCCGATCGCCGGCGTCCCGTTTCTCGCGCGCACGCTCGAGCGTTTGTCGCAGGCCGGCATTCGCGACGTGATCCTGCCCGCGGGTTACATGCCCGAGCAGATCAGCGACTACTTCGGTGACGGCTCGCGTCTTGGCATGAGCATCACGTACGTCATCGAGGCGACCCCGCTCGGAACCGCCGGCGCATTGAAAAACGTCGAGCAGTACATTGCCGGTCCGTTCTTCGTCTTGAACGGCGATGTTCTCACCAGCCTCGATCTGCGCGCGATGATGGCCGAGCACGAACGCAAAGGCGGCATCGGGTTGCTTCATCTGATCCGCGTCGAAGATCCCTCGGCGTTCGGGTGCGTCGTGCACGATCGGGACGGCCGCATCTCGGCGTTCGTCGAAAAGCCGCCGCGCGAGAGCGCGCCGACCAACGAGATCAACGCCGGTACGTATCTGTTCGAGCGTGAAATTCTCGATTTGATTCCCGCCGGGCGCAACGTTTCGATCGAGCGCGAGACGTTTCCGCAGATCATCGCAGCCGGCAAAGGCTTGTATGCCTACACGACGGACGACTACTGGATCGATCTGGGCAAACCGGAGCAATACTTGGGCGCGCACCGCGACGTGCTTGCGCGGCGGATGCCGATGCTCAGGCTCGAGCCGGGCGTGAGCGGCGAGGGCGCTCCGGCGCTCGCCAACGTTAGCAAGCTCCACCTGCCGGTCCATGCCGACCGCGGCGTGCGGGTTGACCCCAGTGCGGAAATCGGGCCGAACGCGGTCATCGGCGAACAGACTTTTATCGGAGCAAGCGCTATTGTCCGCGACAGCGTGCTCTGGGATCGGGTTATAATAGAAGAGGGAGCGAGCGTAGACGGCGCGATCGTCGCAAGTGGTGCACGAATTGGGCGCGGCGCTCGTGTGGAACCGGGGAGCGTAATCGGGCACGACACGATCGTGGGCCCGGGTGAGGTTCTCGAGCGCGGAAGCCGCGTCGGGGCCAGCGCCCCAATCACCCGGTAAGCAAGCGCGTTTACGCATGATGGCCCGCGGGGTAAGCCCCTCTGAGAGGGCAAGGGAGGAGCTTCCTGATGGTTCTTTTGCTTGGTTCGTATCCGCCGCGCGAATGCGGCATTGCGACCTTTACGCATGATGTGAAGACGGCGTTCGACGGGGCCTTCGGCCCGGGCACGCGCGTCATTGCCATCGATGAACCCGGAGGCGACGTGCGCCGCTATCCGCCGGAAGTGGTCGCTCGCCTGCAAGAGCAAGACCTCTACTCCTACCATGAGATCGCCCGCTTCATCAGCGCCCATAAGGCGGAACTGCTCAACATCCAGCACGAGTACGGGCTCTTCGGCGGCGAACGCGGCGAGATGCTGATCGAGCTGCTCGATCGCGTGCGCAAGCCCGTCGTGCTCACGCTTCACACGGTGCTTCCGGAACCCGATGCAACGATGCTGCGCGTGACGCGCGAGCTCTGTAAACGTTCCGATCGCGTGGTCGCGCTTTCGATGACCGGACGCGACCTGCTCGAGCGCGTCTATCAAGTCGATCCCGATTCGTTGCGCGTGATCCATCACGGTGTTCCCGACGTGCCGTTCAGTTCGACCGACGCGGCGAAAGCCTCGTTCGGCATCGGTCAGCGCATGGTCATTTCGACCTTCGGGTTGATCAATCGCGGCAAAGGCCTCGAATACGCAATCGAAGCGATGCGCGAGGTCGTGCGCCGCCATCCCGAAGCGCTCTATCTCATCCTCGGCGAGACGCACCCGGTCGTGCGCCGGCGCGAGGGCGAGTCGTACCGCGAATCGCTGCAGGAGATCGTGCGCGCGTTTGGGCTCCAGTACAACGTGCAGCTCATCGACAAGTATCTCGACTTCGACGAACTCGTCTCGTACCTGACCGCCACCGACATCTACCTCACGCCGTATCTCAACCCGGTTCAGATCGTCAGCGGAACGCTGGCCTACGCGGTCGGCTGCGGCAAGGCCGTCGTCTCGACGCCGTACCTGTACGCGCAGGAGCTGCTCGCCTACGGCCGCGGATTCTTGTGCGAGTTCCGCGACGCACGCTCGATCAGCGAGAACGTCAACGCGTTGCTCGACGATCCATGGCTGCGCCGGGCGACCGAACGGCGTGCGTATCGCTTCGGGCGGCAGATGACCTGGCCGCACGTCGCGCGTGAATATGGACGGCTTTTCGCGGAGCTGAACCCGTCCCGCGAAACGACACTGGTCACGTCTGCTTAGTTCACTCAATCACGTACGAACGCTTACCGATGACGTGGGGATTATCCAACACGCTCGGTATAGCGTGCCCGACCGCGCGCACGGCTATTGCACGGACGACGTTGCGCGCGCGCTGATCGTCGTGCTGATGCGCCTGACCCGCGTTCCGGACGATGCCGAGGCGCGAGCGATGGCCTCGACCTATCTCGCGTTCTTGAACGGCGCGCAGCTCGCCGACGGACGGTTCCACAACTTCATGAGCTACGATCGCGCTTGGCTCGACGAGGTCGGCACGCAAGATAGCTGCGGCCGCGCGATCTGGTCGCTTGGCTATGCGTTGCGCTTTGCACCGGACGACGGCTGGCGGCGTCTCTGCGCCGAGATGTTCGCGCGAGCGATGGCATGTAACGCGTGGTTCGAACATTCGCGCCCCCAGGCGTACGCAATCCTGGGCCTCGCGCATGCGGTCGCCGCCGGCGCGTCGTCATACACGGCCGCGCTGCGCGGCTTGGCGGAAGCGCTGCTGCGCCGCTACCGGCACGAGCGAGGCGAAGGCTGGGAATGGTTCGACCCGGTGATGACATACGACAATGCTCGCCTGCCCGAAGCGCTGCTGCGCGCGGGTGCAGCGCTCGACGACTCCCCGATGATCGAGGCCGGGCGGGTCACCCTGCAATTCTTGGAACGCACGGTATTCGAAGACGGGATCTTCGTGCCGATCGGCAATGCAGGCTGGTTCCCCCGAGGCGGCCGGCGGGCCCGCTTCGCGCAGCAACCGCTGGAGGCGTCCGCGATGACGGATGCCGAGATTGCGGCTTTTGACGTATTCGGGCAGCCCGAACACCGCGAGTTGGCCGCGCGTGCGGCGGCGTGGTTCGACGGAAAAAATCTGCTCGGCGTCGCGCTGGCACACGGCGGCGGATGCTATGATGGACTTGAAGCAGACGGCCCGAACCTCAACATGGGCGCGGAGTCGACGCTCGCATACCTTGCGGCGGCCTATACGCAAGAGTAAAAAAGCCCGTTCGCGGCGAAGTAACTCCGGATGATGATCCTGGAGACCGAAGCTCTCAACGATGTACAAACGCAGGCCGTCGAGCAAACCGACGGTCCCGTTTTGATATTCGCCGGCGCCGGCAGCGGCAAGACGCGCGTGCTCACGCACCGTATCGCCTTGTTGCTCGGACGGCGCAAGGTCGCTCCGGATCGCATCCTCGCCGTGACGTTCACCAACAAAGCTGCCGGCGAAATGAAGACGCGGCTCGAGCGCATGGTCGGCGCGTCCGCCCGGGATCTGTGGGTCGGGACGTTCCATGCAATGTGCGTGCGGATTTTGCGGCGCGACGGCAGCAAAGCCGGCATCGCGCCCAGCTTCGCGATCATCGACGATGCCGACCAGCGCCAGCTGGTCAAAGATATTCTGGACGATCTCGATTACGACGAGCGGCAGCTCGCGCCGGGCGCGTGCCTGCATGAGATCAGCAAAGCCAAGAACTCGCTCATCTGGCCGGACCGTTATCACGAGAAGCAGACCTCGTTCCCCGGCGAGCGCATGGCGAACGTCTACACCGAATACGAGCGCCGTTTGCGCGAATCGAACAGTCTCGACTTCGACGATCTGATCGTGCGCACGATCGATCTGCTCGAGCGCGACGAAAAAGTGCGCGAGAAGTACCAGAACAAGTTCGAATACATCCTGGTCGACGAGTACCAAGACGTCAACGTCGCGCAGTACCGTCTGATCGCGTTGCTCGGCGCCAAACACAAGAACGTGACGGTGGTGGGTGACGACGACCAGTCGATCTATTCGTGGCGCGGCAGCGACTATCGCATGATCCTGCGTTTCGAAGAAGATTTCCCGGGCGCCAAAGTCTTCAAGCTGGAAGAGAACTACCGTTCCACCCAGCGTATTCTCGACGCGGCGAACTCGCTCGTCTCCAACAACCGCACGCGCGCGCCGAAGAAGCTCTTCACGCAGCGGGCGGAAGGCGAAGCGATCACGGTTTATGCGGCGGCGACCGAGCGCGACGAAGCGCGCTACGTCACCGAGAAGATCAAGCAGATGGTGCGCGACGGCGCCGCCTACAAAGATTTCTTGATCCTTTACCGTACCAACGCCCAATCGCGCGTCTTCGAAGAGGCGCTGATCGCCGACGGCATTCCCTATCGCGTGGTCGGCGGCGTCGGGTTCTATGCGCGCGCCGAAATCAAGGACGTCATCGCGTATCTGCGCTACATCGTCAACCCGGCCGATGCGCTCGCGTTCAAGCGCATCGTCAACGTGCCGCGTCGCGGCATCGGGCAGCAAACGCTGGCCGCGCTCGTGCAGGCGGCCAACGCCCGCGGTCTTTCCGTCGGTGAGGCGATCTTCGATTCCGAGTTGCTCAGAGAAGCCGTACCGAAGAAGCTCAAGGAGCTCGAGCGCTTTGCCGAATTGATCCGCAGCTTCCGTGAACGGCTCAAGGGCCTCAGCGTGGCCGACTTGCTGGTGAGCGTGATGGAAGATTCCGGCTACGTGCGCGAACTGCAGGCCGAGGAAACACACGACGCGCGAGCGCGCATCGAGAACCTTCAAGAACTCATCGGCGTCGCGCGCGAGTACGAGGGCGGCGAGCCCGAGCCATCGCTCTCGGGATTTCTCACCAACGTCGCGCTGATCAGCGATCTGGACGCGCTGGATCCCGACTCGTCGTACGTCACGCTGATGACGATGCACGGTGCGAAAGGGCTCGAGTTCACGCACGTGTTCCTCACCGGTCTCGAGGAAGGCGTCTTCCCGCACAGCCGCGCGCTGACCGACGTGACCGAACTCGAAGAAGAGCGCCGCTTGGCGTACGTCGGCGTGACCCGGGCGATGGACCGGCTCTTCCTTTCATACGCGCAGCGGCGCGCGCTCTTCGGCAACACCTACGCCTATCCGAAATCGCGTTTCATCGAAGAGATGCCGGGATTGGAAGTGCTCGAGAGCGATAGCGTCGTGCTTCCGCGTCCCTCCGGCGGGCGCTGGCGCGAGGTCTCGATTCACGAATCCGCCGGCGCGGGCATGTCGATGGATCTGCGCGACGGGGACCGGGTGCGCCATCCGAAGTGGGGCGAGGGCACCATCCGCGGCGTGGTCGGCGCCGGCGGCGACGGCCTGGTGACGATCGACTTCCCGAACGTCGGCCAGAAGATGCTGATGTTAAAATATGCTCCGCTCGAGAAGGTGTAGCAAGCCGGGCTTTTCCATATGAGCCATTTATGCTCCGAGTCGCCGTAGCTGGTGCTCTCGGCAGAATGGGCCGAGTAGCTTGCACCGCACTCAGAGAAGCCACCGACGTTACCTACGCCGGCGGCTTGGCGCGCACGCGCGTGCCGGACGAGGCGATCGTCACCGATTTCGACGAGCTCATGAGAAACGGTAAGCCCGACGTGCTGCTCGACCTCACCACCTATCCCGACACGGTGCAGATCTCGATGAACGCGCTCGCCCACGGCGTGCGCCCGGTGATCGGCGCAACGGGATGGGGTATGCAAGAGCGCGACGCGCTCGAGGCAATGGCGCGCGAACGCGATCTGGGGGCGATGCTCGTGCCGAATTTTTCGATCGCTGCTGCGTTGATGATGAAGTTCGCCGGCGAAGCCGCGCGCTTCTTTCCCAGCGTCGAGATCATCGAGATGCATCATGACAAGAAGAAAGACGCCCCTTCCGGAACCGCCAAGATCACGGCCGAACGCATCGCTAAGGAGGGCGGCCCGGCAAATGTCCCGATTCACAGCGTACGCATGCGCGGGTTGGTCGCCCACCACGAAGTGCTCTTCGGAATCGACGGCGAGCTGCTGACCATTCGTCACGACACGCTATCGCGCGAATCGTTCGCTCCCGGAATGCTCGCCGCGGTTCGCGCGGTGATGAGCGTGCGCGGACTGCAGGTTGGCCTCGATGCTTAAAGTCGCCGTCGTCGGCGCCACCGGGGTCGTGGGTGAAACGATCGTGCGCGTACTCGGCGAGCGCAAGGTTCCGGTGGATGCGCTGGGACGCTTCGCTTCGCGCGCGCGCGACGGCATCGAAGCGACCACGCCCGAGGCTCTGCGTGGCTTCGACGTCGTCTTCTTCGCGAGCGGCGAAGATGCAAGCGAAACCTACGCGCCGGCGCTCATCGAGCGCGGCGCCTATGTGATCGACAACAGCTCGACCTTTCGCATGCGCGAGAACGTGCCGCTGGTCGTCCCGGAGGTCAATCCGAACGACGTCCGGCCCGAGCACCGGCTTTTTCCGGTGGCGAACTGCACGGCGATCATCTTGTGTACGGCGCTGGCGCCGATTCGCGCGGCGGCGGGATTGCGCAGCGTTCGCGTGGCGACCTATCAATCGGCCAGCGGTGCGGGCCGAGCCGGCCTGGACGAACTGCTCGCCGGCGAACAAGCGATCGCAAACGGCCGGCCGGAGCCCGAACCGGCGGCGTTTCCGCGTCCGCTCGTCCGCAACGTGATTCCGCAGATCGGCGTATTCGACGCGAGCGGCTATTCCGGCGAAGAACGCAAGGTCGCACAAGAGACGCGCAAAATGCTCGGGTTGCCGGACCTGTTCGTGAGCGCGACCACCGTACGCGTGCCGGTGCACACCGCGCATTCGGAAGCGGTGTGGCTGGAAACCGAGCGCGAGAGCAGCGTCGCGGCGCTCGCCGCCGCGCTGGCAGCGGCGCCGGGCGTCGTCTACCACGCAAACGGCATCGTCTCGCCGCGCGAGGTCGAAGGCACCGACCTGGTCCACGTGGCGCGGCTTCGGCGCGAGAGCGAAGAATCGAAGCGCAACTTCGTGCTGTGGTGCGTCGGCGATCAGCTGCGCAAGGGCGCGGCAACCAACGCGGTGCAGATTCTCGAATTGCTGCTCGAACGGGGGCTGGTGGGATGAACGCGCTTGCACGCGTCGCCGTGCTCAAGTTCGGCGGAACTTCGGTTGCCACGCGCGAGCAGCGCGAAGTTGCATTCGCACGCATCCTCGACGCGCGCGAAGCGGGCTACGCGCCGGTCGCGGTCGTGTCTGCGATGGGACGCGAGCCGGCGCCGTACGCGACCGATACGCTGATCGGACTCATCGGCGGCAATACGGGGAGCGCGAACGCCGATCTGCTGCTGGCCTGTGGGGAACTCATTTCCGCCGCCGTCTTCGCGGAGGAGCTTTCGGCGATGAACGTCGAGGCGCTGGCAATGACGGGTGGGCAAGCCGGCATCATCACCGACGGTGATCACGGCAATGCTGCGATTCTGCGCGTCGATCCGCACGCGGTGGCCGCGCTGCTCGAACGCGGTGCGGTTCCGGTGATCGCGGGATTCCAAGGCACGACCGAAGACGGCGCGATCACGACGCTCGGGCGCGGCGGCAGCGATCTCTCGGCGATCGCGATCGGGCACGCGCTCGGCGCCGATCGCGTCGATATCTACACCGACGTCAGCGGGGCGATGACCGCCGATCCGCGCCGCGTTCCGACCGCGCACGTGATCGATCGCGCCTCGCTGGAAGAGATGAGCGAGCTTGCGCAGCGCGGGGCGAAGGTCATGCATCACAAGGCTGCCGGCTTTGCCGAGCGCACCGGCACCCGGTACGCGATCAAGGGCTTGAGTACCGATCTCGGCACGATCGTCGACGCGGGTTACGACTCGCAACGCCCGGTTACGGGCGTCACCTCCTCGGGGCGGGTGACCTGGGTGCGCGTGATTCGCGGCGACGTCGAAAATGCGCAGCATCGTATGCAAACCGAACTCGAGATGTTCCGGCGGATCGCCGATGCGGGCATCTCGATCGATCAGGTGACGATCAATCAGGCCGGCGTTGCGTTCGTGGTCGAGGGCGACCGCGGCAACGCGGTGCGCGCGCTGCTGGGCGATCTCAATCTGGCGGTACGCGTGCGTGAGGGCTGCGCCAAGATCTCGGTGGTGGGTACCGGCATGCGGTACTCGCCCGGCGTCGTGCACCGCTGCGTGCTTGCGCTCAGCAACGCCGACGTCGAGATCATTCACTGCACCGACAGCAACATCACGATTTCGATCCTCGTGCCGGAAGCCGACGTGACCCGGGCGGAAGCGGCGGTGCACGATCAATTCCATCTCGCGACGGGAGAAGGAGCATGAGCCGACTTGGAACGATCCTGACGGCGATGATCACGCCGTTCGACGAACGCGGCGCACTCGACGGTAAAGAGGCGGCGCGTGTCGCACGCTGGCTGGTGGACCGCGGCAACGACGGACTCGTCGTTGCCGGCTCGACCGGCGAGGGCATGACGCTCGATGCGGCGGAGCGCCGCGAGTTGATCGCAGCGGTGAAAGAGAGTGTGCGCGATCAAGCCCGCGTGATCGCGAACGTCGGAACGAGCGACACGCGTTCGACCGTACGCGCGGCGAAAGAAGCGCGAGATGCCGGCGCCGACGCGCTGCTGGTCGTCGTGCCGCCGTATAACAAGCCGACGCAGGGCGGAATGCTGGAGCATTTCGGCGCCGTCGCGGAAGCGACGCCGCTGCCGGTTGCGATCTACAATATTCCCAGCCGTACCGCAGCCAATATGCTTCCCTCCACGCTGCTGGAGCTGAGCCGGCGGCATGCCAACATCGCGGCCGTCAAAGAATCCAGCGGCGACCTCAAGCAAATCGCAACCATCGTGCGCGACCGGGCGCCGGGCTTTACGGTCTGGTGCGGCGACGATCACTTGTATCTGCCGGCGCTGGCGGTGGGCGCCGACGGCGTCGTCGGTGTGGCTTCGCACCTGTGTTCGCGTGAATTTCGCGACATGACCGACGCGTATCGCAGCGGCGACACGGTTCGCGCAACGGAGATCCACAACGGATTGCTCGAACTCTTCGAGGCGCTCTTTGCAATCACCAACCCGATCCCGATCAAGTGGGCTATGGCCGAACTCGGTTTTCGCGTGGGACGCTGCCGCTCGCCGCTCGATGCGCTTCCCGAGGGCGCGGCGGAGCGCTTGCGCCCGCTCGTCGCCTCGTATCTCACTACCGCGCCGTAATGGAATCGGTCGATATCCTCGGTTGTCGCCTCGATTTGCTCGACCGCGTTCAGGCGACGGATGCGATTCTGCGCTTGGCTCGCGAGGGAGCCGGCGCGCAGATCGTTACGCTCGGAACCGAGATGGTCGTGCACGCGCAGCATGATTCGGCGTTTCGCGCGGCGGTCAACGCGAGTGCGCTTTCGCTCTGCGATACGGTTGGCGTCCTCGCGGTAGCGCGCCGTCACGGTGCAACGCTTCGCGAGCGCGTCACCGGCGTCGACCTGGTGGAACGGCTTTGCCAACACGCCGCCGGCGAGGGGCTGCGCGTCTACCTCTTCGGCGGTGCCGAAGGCGTGGCGGCCGACGCCGCCGCGATTCTCGAAGTGAGCTTTCCCGGGCTGATCATCGCGGGGACACGCAGCGGCTTTTTCTCGAGCGAGGAAGAGCCGGCGATCGTCGAAGCGATTCGAACCAGCGGCGCGCAGATACTCTTTGTGGGACTGGGCTCGCCGCGCCAGGAAATGTGGCTCTCGCGCCATCTCGGCGCTACGCGATGCGGCGTCGGAATCGGGGTCGGTGGGTCGTTCGACGTGATCAGCGGGCGCGTCAAACGCGCGCCGATGCTCTGGCGGCGGCTCGGCATCGAATGGCTGTACCGGTTGATTCGCGAGCCGTATCGTTTTCGGCGCCAGCTCGCGTTGCCGTATTTCGCCTGGCTCATCCTGCTCGAGGGGCTGGGTGTCCGGCCTGAGGGAAAGGGTACGAGCGAGTAAGTGAAGGCGATGGTCTTGGCCGGTGGGCTTTCGACGCGTTTGTATCCGCTCACCAAGACGGTTCCAAAACCGCTGGTTCCGGTCGCCGGCGTTCCCAATGCGATACATCTGATCCGTTATCTGAAGTCGTACGGGTACGACGAGATCGCGATCAACGTGCACTATCTCGCCGATGCGATCACGGAGGCGCTGGGAGACGGCTCGGCGTTCGGCGTGCGCTTGGAATATCTGCACGAACGCGAGCTGATGGGCAGCGCGGGTGCGCTCAAGCCGATGGAGCACTTCTTCGGCAAGGCGACGTTCGTGGTCGTCGGCTGCGACGACCTCACCGACCTTCCGCTCGATGCGATCGTGGCGATGCACGAGCGCACGCGCGCAGTCGCGACGATCGGTCTGGTGGAACGCGAACACGTCGACCAATACGGCGTGGTGGTGACCGGCGAGGACGGCCGTATCACCGGTTTCCAGGAAAAACCGGCACCGGGAACCGAGCGCAGCAACCTAGTCAATACCGGCATCTACGTGTTCTCACCTGCGATCTTCGCGCGCATTCCGGACGGCACGTTTTACGATTTCGGCAAACAGGTCTTTCCCGAACTGCTCGCAGACGGTCTGCCGTTTTACGGATTCGACGGGCGCGACGCGTATTGGTGCGATATCGGCACGCCCGACGAGTACCGCCGCGCCAGCGCCGACGTGGTCAATGGCACCTTTTACATTCCTGAAACACGCGCGCGCGGCGCCGACCCGAGCGCGCGCATCGCATCCAGCGCGAGCATCGACCGGAACGTATGGATCGGCGCGAACGTGCGCATCGGCGAACGCGTCCGCATCATCGGACCCTCGGTGATCGGCGATCGAACCACGATCGAAGAGGGCGCGCGGCTCGAGGCGAGCATCGTGTGGGAAGACAGCACGATCGGCGCGGGCGCATCGCTGCGCGGCGCGATCATCGGCAAGGACTACGGCGTCGAACCCGGCAGCGTGTTGAACGGCGATATCGCCGCGTAGAAGGGTTGTTTCGCTTCGAGGAGGAGCACGTCGACGTTGTGGAGCATTGGGGATTAGAAGCGACTTTAATGCGAACCTGGCCTATGATCGTTTGTGTCGCTGCGCTCGTTGGCTGCAATTCGCAACAGCGACTCGTCGTGATTTCCCAAAGTGCAGTGAACGTGGAAATGCTGAAGCGGATAACTGATGCCGGTGATTCAGCTTGCAGTGCGGATGGTGGACTGAAAGGCGTAACGTGGGCCTACAACACGGCGCCAAAGTCTCCGCTGGCGCCGCCTGGTGCTATCCGTTCGAAGGATCCCTATGCGGCAATCGCACGTCCCGTGTCTCCGGCGCAGTCGTCCGAAGCCGAGCAGGTTTGGGATAAAATGGAAGACCTGGCCTCTGCGGCACCACGGCCGTACTCCACTGCGGCGTCGGATGACTTAAACGGCGACCCGCTTTATGCGCAGTTTATCTGCGCAGACGGCGCGGAGACATCGAGCAAGCCACTCTCGTTCGTGCCGTAGTCTGAGCTAATAGCCCGGCACAGCAACACATGCAAATCCCGGACTAGAGCGCCGAGGAACCGGCTCGAGCAACAGGTTGAATCGAAGTGGACGCCGGTCAAGCTGTTTTCGTTACGTTACGTTGTCCGAACCGCAGCATTAACGGCGAGAATTGCCCCATTGCACCCTAGCTGGATTGGATCAATGGCGTGATAGGTGCTGCGGTGGGGAGTTTCGATGGTGTCGACGCGCAGCCTGATACACTGGCGCGCCGCGAGTTCGATTCTCGCACTCTCCACCCGCGACGATTGTTGCGTGACCGAGAAAACGGTGATACGCTGGTGTAGTATCAGGCTGCGCGTCACCGGGGCCGCTCGTAGAGCGGCCCTCGGCGTTCTACAGAAGGTGTCTTGTCAACCGGTCTAGGGCGCGGGATGGAAGGCGTGGATGTTCCACGCCGTTCTGGATCTGCTCTTTCCGCCGCAATGCGCGGCTTGCCGCGCGCCCGGCACCGGCTTGTGCGCCCGGTGCGTCTCGCCGGAGAACCCGTTGCTCGTGCGCGCGCTCCCGTCGCTTCGCGTTTACGCGCTCGGCGAGTACGCGGGCGCGTTGCGGCGCGCGGTTCTCGCGCTCAAAGATGGCCGCCGCGACGTCGCGTGCGCTCTGGGCGAGCGGCTCGCCGCGATGGTTTCGGCGCCGATGCTGCTCGTGCCGGTACGCACGACGCGCGCACGGCGGTCGGTGCGCGGCATCGACGGCGTCGAGTATATCGCCCGCGTGGCCGCGCGGCGAACCGGCGCGCAGGTCGCCTGCGCGATCGAACCACTTGGGCACGACGCGCAGCGCGGCCGCTCGCGTGCCGAGCGTCTTGCCGCGCGGGCGCGCTTTTGGTGCGATCGCGGGCTGGTGCGCGGACGGAGCGTAACGCTGGTCGACGACGTGTGCACCACCGGAGCGACATTGGAGGACTGTGCGGCGGCGCTGCGCGAGGCGGGCGCCGTGGTTTCGCAAGCATTGGTGATCGCCGTCGCGAACGACGATCCCCGATGTTCAGTGGACTGATCGGGTACCGCGGCGAGGTCGTTGCGAGCGAGCCGCGTCCGGACGGCGGAGCGACGCTCGTGCTGACGGCCGGCGGCGTGCAGCGCGAGAAGCCGGAGGTCAAGGATTCGATCGCGGTGGACGGCGTGTGTCTGACCGTGACGCGCATCGAGGGCGAGCGCATTGCCTTCGACGTGGTTCCGGAAACCATCGCGCGCAGCACGCTGGGCGCTTTGCGTCCCGGTGATTCGGTGAATCTGGAATACTCGTTGCGCGTCGGCGATCGGATGGGCGGCCACTTCGTCTACGGCCACGTCGACGCGACCGCCGCCGTGCTTCGCCGCATGCCGGAAGGGCAGGGCGAACGCATTCGCATCGAGCGGCCGGCGGAACTCGCGCCGATGATCGTTGAGAAAGCCTTCATCGCCGTCGACGGTGTGAGCCTCACCGTCGCGGCGGCGGGTGAGGGCTGGTTCGAGATCGCGCTGATTCCCGAAACGCTGGCGCGCACGACGCTCGGCGCGCGTCCGGCGGGATCGCGCGTGAACCTCGAAGTCGATCCGTTGGCGAGGTACGTGCATGCCGCAGTTTCGCGATAGCCTGCCCGAGGGCACGCGCGTTTTCGAGTCGCGCCTGCAGGTGCAATGGGCCGACGTCGACATCGCCGGCATCATGTACTTCGCCAACTATTGGCGCTTCGCCGAGTATGCCGAGATGGAGATGTTTCGCGAACTCGGCTTACCGTTCGATTCGCTCTTCGACGATCTCGACTTTTGGCTGCCGCGGGTGCGAGCCGAGGCCGATTACTACGCGCCGGCGCTGATGGGTGATTGGATCCGCATGCGCGCGCATCTCGAGAAAGTCGGTGCTTCGAGCGTGCGTTTTCGGATCGTGATGTTCAATGAGAGGACCGGCATCCCGATGGCGTCGCTGGTGCTCACGGTCGCCGCGATGGATCGCCGGACCAAGAAGAGCATGCCGCTTCCGGCGCGGGTGCGCGACGTATTGCTTACGTGCTTGCCGGCGCGGGGAGAAAGTGGATGATGCCGACGCCGTACGACACGAGTCCACTCGGCAGCGAGTAGCTCGAGAACGAATCGATATCGACGGCGATCTGCGTCGAGGTGTTGTCCCAGCGGTAGTCGTCGAGACCGAGATACTTATCGGTCGTGGGCGTGAATCCGCTCGGGACCGCCGCTGCCATCGCCGCTTGAACTTCCGCTTCGATCTCCTTGCCTCCGACCATCGGAACGGTGTTGCAGGTCATCGTCCATTTCGGCGAATAGTCGCTCAGATTGAGCGTGTTCGCCGTATCGTCGGTGATGCTGCAGTCGCGCAACATCGATCCAAACGAAACGCTCAGATCGTAGGTCGGCGAGCCGAGGATGTCTTTCGAGGCGTTCGTGCGCAGGGTGGAAAAATTTTCCGACGCCGGTCCGACCCCGAGGCTCACGAAATTCGTCACCGAGTTGCGCAGGGATTGGATGTCGGCGACAGTCGGCGGTTTGAGCACGTGCACGGGCTTCGTAAGGTCTTGCCCGATGCTCGGCGTGAACCCGCCATTGTACGTGTCGACCGAAATCCACAGGCCTTTTGCGCCGTTGCGCCAGGTGAACGTCGGATATTCTTTGCTGCCGGTCGTCTTGAGCGCGTAGCCCTTGATGATCGGCGCAAGCTGCGCCTTCACATAGGCCGTGACTTGGGCCGGCGTCATGTTCTTGGCGTTCCAACGCTGTTCGAGCGACCAATGCTCCGGGTGTCCGGTCCAAGCGAACTGATCGGTGATGATGCACTTCGCGCACGTCTTATCGAACTGCGCCTTCGTGTCGTAGCGAATCTGGAAGACGTCGCTGTCCTTCACCGCGCCGCGCATGTTTGCGTAGTTGACGGGCGCCTGATCGAGCATCAGCGCGACGAACGCGCGCAGGGTCTGGGGCGGCGTCTTGGCGGGATGCGCCGCAGCTCCGCACAGCAGAAGCGCCAGTGCTACCGTGCAATAGCGAAAACCCCGAGCCTGCATAGCGAGCCGCCTTTCAAAAAGAAGCTAGGCTTACCCCGGACGATGACGTAGGTTCGTGGAGATGCTCCGGCTTCCCGGTGGAATCCGGTTGCCGTTGTTAGCTAAGCATGATAGACTAGGCCGATGAAGACGGTGAACATGCATGAGGCGAAGACGACGCTCTCCGCCTTGGTGCGCAAGCTTCGCAGCGGCGCTGAGCGTGAGATCATCATTGCCGTCGACGGCGTGCCGGCTGCGCGCCTCGTGGCCGTTGAGCCTCCTCAGCCGCGACCGCTCGGTATGGATCGCGGGCTCATTCACATGGACGATGATTTCGGCGCGGTCGATGCGGAGATCGAGAAGCTCTTCGAGGGCGGGTAGTGGCCACTCGATATCTTCTCGACACGCACGTCTTTTTGTGGAGTCTATTTGAGCCCGAGCGTCTGTCCAGCGATGCGCGCGCAGTGATCGCGAATTCTTCCGAGGAGCTGCTGCTTTCTGCCGCTGCAGTTTGGGAGATATCGATCGAGCACGGATCAGGTAAACTCGCACTTCCGATGGAGCCCGCTGCATTCATTCCTTCGCGGCTCGAGGCGCTGCGGATAAAGCCGCTCGACATGACGATGGAACATGCGTTGGCTGTATCATTGCTGCCGCGACATCATCACGACCCGTTCGACCTCATGATGATCGCACAGGCGCAACTCGAAGGGCTGACGTTTATAACGGCAGATTCGATCGCGCAGCGGTATCCGGTGCGAGTGTTGAGAGCGTCCTAGCCTTCGGTTCCGAAGGCCGGGGTGGAGAATCGAGAGTCCCCGGACCGATACCGTTGTGCTATGCTTGGGCAAAGCCGGAACCCCCAGGCAGCCGCTCGAAAGCGATGTCCCTAGGGGGAATACCGGATGAGACGAACCGTCGTTAGGACCGTCTGCATCGTCACGCTTACCGCGGTCGCCTTCGTCATCATCGGATCCGATCTCGCTCTTCCGTGGCATCCATACGGGTGGTTCGGGTTCTTGGTCACCGACGGCAATATCGTAACCATGGCAACGCCGGTCGCGGGCAACGCCGTTCGCGACGGCGATCGGATCGATCTGCACCGGTTGAGCCCGGAGGATCGCCTGCGGTTGACGCGGTCGGACCCGACCGGCTACGTTTTGAAGCTGCCCCTCATCTCGAAGCGAGAAGTTACGATAGTCGCGCAGCCCTTAGTGCGCAGCCTAGCGGACAATGTTACCGATGTCATCGAGGTGCTGGCGACGCTCGCATACATCGTCATCGCCGCCCTCTTGGTTCTGCTGCGCCCGGCGCCCTCGACGTGGGCGTTTTTCGGATTCTCGTACGGCTTTTGCATCTTTGCGGCGACGCCCAGCACCTGGCCGTTTCCTTTTGCCATCGCTTTCCTGACGTTATGGTTGATAAGCAGCGGAATCTCGGGCGCTGCGTTCGTTTCGTTTGCGCTGCGCTTTCCCGATAGTGAGCCGAGTCGCGTCGGGCGCGTCGTCGAGCGTGCGCTGCTGCTCGGTCTTAGTCCGGTTTTGGTCGCCGTGTCGCTGTACGGTTTTCTGGCCTACGTGTTTGCGGGGAACTACGTTTCCGCGGTGCGTCCGGCGGTCGTCGTCACCGCTGAAGTGGTCTTCGCGTTTGGCATCGTCGTTTTGATGTCGCGCTACTTTCTTGCGAAGGTTGCCGAGCGCAACCGGCTGCGTTGGGTCGTGTTCGCGTTTGCAGTTGCCTACCTCCCCGATCTCAACTTGGAGGCTCTTTTCGGAGCCGGGGTCGTCCTGATTCCGGTACCGAGCCCCGAATTGATCAATATATGCCAAGCCTGGCAAGTGCTCGCACCTATAGCGCTCGCGTACACGGTGCTCAGGCATCGGCTCTTCGACGTTCGCTTCGTCGTGAGCCGCGCGCTCGTATACGTGTTTATGACGTCGCTGGTCGTCGGCGCTATCGCACTCGTCGACTGGGCGTTTAGCCGCTGGCTGGCCGAATCACGCTTCGCGCTCCTCGCCGAGTTGGCGCTGGCGTTGCTTTTCGGCGTCATGCTGACACTGCTGCATCGGCGCATCGAGCACTTTCTCAACGGCGTCGTGTTCCGAACGCAATTGCTGGCGCTGCAGGCTCTGCGGCGTTTCGCGCAGGAGGTCGACCTGATTTCTGATCCGCACCGGCTCCTTTCGCAAACATACGAGGCGCTGCGCGTTCGCATCGAGTGCGACTACGCGGCGATTTATACTGCCGACGGCGCCTCGTTCGTTCTCGCTACGCCGCCGGAGCCTCACACGCCGATGGTGATGGCCGGCGACGATTTCGCCGTACTGCGCTTGCGCCGCTGGTCGGAGCCATTCGAGTGCGAGGATCCGGAACATCCGTTACGCGCGGCACTGTTCGTGCCGATGGTCGCGCGCATGCAGCTGGTCGGATTTATCGTGTGCGGGCCCAAGCGCGATCGAACGCACTACTTGCCCGACGAGATCGATACGCTGACGACCTTGGCGCATCGCGCGGGATCGGCGTATCTCTGGTTGACGTTGCGGCCGGACGAAACCGGCCGCGCCCTCCCGACGCTGCACCCCGAAGGCGGTTAAATCCGGCGGCACATCTCTCGCGGAAGAGTCTCGAAATGATCGAGGCGCACGGGCCGAGCTTTCGTGCCCTTCAAGGTGAATACAATTTTCAATCCTGTTCGCGAAATTCTGGATCAGCAGAGATCGCGCACAAGCTGGCTTAGGCACTGGGCGTCGGGGAGCACAACCCCCGTCTGCCCATAAAATCGGGCTATTGCCCATAAAAGAGACGCCAGAAGCCATTTTATGGGCAAAGCCAGGACGACCAAGGCGGCTTGACAATTGTCAAGTCCACGGCTAGGGTGAAGCCCTATGAGCGAATTCGCCGTCTCCTTGAACGCCGCGCTCGAGGCGGCGGGGCTCTCCGGCGCCGAGCTGGCGGCACGGGCCGGCATCACCGAGTCGGCCGTCTCGCTGCTGCGCGCCGGGCGGCGCGAGCCCTCGTACCGCACGCTGCAGCGGCTCACCGCCGTCCTGCCCGAGCTTGCGCCCGCCCCGTCCGAACGAGCGACGCCGTTCGATTCGATCGAAGACGCGATCGACGATATCCGGGCCGGAAAGATGGTCGTCGTGCTCGACGACGAGGATCGCGAAAACGAAGGCGACCTCGTGATGGCGGCCGAGAAGGTCACGCCGGGCGCGATCAACTTCATGCGCAAGGAAGCGGGCGGCTTGATCTGCGTTCCGCTCTCCGGCCGGCGTCTTGACGAGTTGCAAATACCGCAGATGGTGAAAGACAACACCGCCGTTCACGAAACGGCATTTACCGTGTCGGTAGAAGCGCGCGGACTCACCACCACCGGCATTTCGGCACACGATCGCGCCGCGACGATCAGAAAGCTGCTCGATCCCGAGGCATCCGCAGCCGATTTCCTGCGCCCGGGGCATACGTTTCCGCTGCGCGCGCGCGAAGGCGGCGTGCTGGTGCGCGCGGGTCAAACCGAGGCCTCGGTCGATCTCGCGCGGCTGGCCGGGCTCTATCCGGCCGGCGTCATTTGCGAAATCATGGCCGAGGACGGAACGATGGAGCGCCTCGACGGGTTACGGAGCTATGCCGACCGCCACGGTCTGCGGCTCATCACCGTCAAGGATCTCATTGCATACCGTATGCGCACCGAAAAACTCGTCAAACGAATCGCTGAATTCAACCTGCCCACCACCACCGGAGACTGGAAAGGCGTCGCCTTCGAAACGACGATCGACGGCAATACGCACGTCGCGCTCGTCATGGGCGACATCAGCAGCGGCAAGGACGTGCTCGTGCGCGTTCACTCCGAATGTCTTACCGGCGATGCGCTGCACTCGATTCGCTGCGACTGCGCGGCGCAGCGCGACGGCGCGATGGAGATGATCGCCCAAGAGGGGCGCGGCGTCTTTCTGTATCTGCGGCAGGAAGGCCGCGGTATCGGGCTGGCCAACAAACTGCGCGCGTACGAGTTGCAGGATCACGGCGCCGACACCGTCGAGGCGAATCTCGCGCTCGGCCTGCCGGTCGACAAGCGCGACTACGGCATCGGCTCGCAGATTCTGGCCGACCTCGGGATCAAAGAACTGCGCTTGATCACCAACAACCCACGGAAGATCTTCGGGCTGGAAGGGTACGGCATCAAGATCACCGGTCGCGTGCCGATGCAGACCGCCCCGACCGTGCACAACAAGCGGTACATGGCGACGAAACGCGCGAAGCTCGGCCACATGTTGGATGAGACGGTCGCGGCGTCGTGAAGCCGGGCGAGGGAAACGGGAAGCGTTCGCAACCGGCGCCGCAGTGCGCCGGCCGCCGTTTCGCGATCGTCGCAGCCCAGTTCTATCGCGAATTGACCGACTGGTTGATCGACGGGGCGCAACGTGCCTTGGCCGATTGCGGCGTCGCGAGCGAGGACATCGATCTGGTCGAGGTGCCGGGTTGTTTCGAATTGCCGCTGGCATGCCGCAAATTGATCGACGCCGACCGCTATGACGCCGTCGTGGCGCTGGGCGTGGTCATTCGCGGCGAAACGCCGCATTTCGATTTCGTCGCCGGCGAGTGCGCTCGCGGCCTGATGAACGTGCAGCTCGACGCCGGCGTTCCGATCGGCTTCGGCGTACTCACCACCGAGAATCTCGCGCAGGCGCAAGAACGCGCCGATCCCGCGCGCGGCGACAAGGGCTATCAGGCGGCGATCGCCGCGGCATCGCTGATCGATATCCCGGCGAAACTCCCACGCGCCGGCTTTCGCTCGTAGCTAGAGGCTGCGCAGCGCGCGCAGCAAGACGAACGACGTTCCGGCGATCAGCCCAAAGAGCGCGATCAGAATCAGCGCGGCGAGCGGACGCGACCAGCGATCGTTCAGCGTGAGCGCGGCGCCGCAGGCCACGCCGAAATTGCGAAACGAGAGCGTTACCCGATCGAGCAGGCTCGCGTGCTGCCCGCCGGCGCTCTGCAATTCGGCCAGGATCTCGCGCGGCTGCCACGAGTTGCCCGCCGTGAGCGAGACGAGCCGTTCCTGCGCGTCGAAGACCGCGATCGCTTCCCCGTGTTCGAGCTGACCGGGTTCGCGCCCGGGCGCGACGAGCACGTTGAATCGTTTGGCCAAGCTCAGCACGGTTTGCGGATCACCGGTCGCGAGCGTCCAGCGCGCGGGATTTTCGCCGAACATCTCGCCGTAGCGCCGCAGCACGGCCGGCGTGTCGTACGCGGGGTCGATCGTAACTTCGAGCAGATGGGCCGCCGGGGGAAGTTCGCGCTGCAGCTCCGCGAACTTGGCTGAGGTCGCTGGACACTCGGCGGCCTCGCGACAGCGCGTGTAGATGAACGCAACGGCGAACGCTTCTCCTTTGAAGCGGCTCCAGCGCAGCCGCGCGCCGTTCTGATCGACCAGCACCGGATCGGCCGGCAAACGCTCGCCGACCACGACCGTCGGAACCCATGGAAGTACCATCAGGGATGACGATACGGTAGGGCTGGGAAGAGGGCGGGAATTCGCCCGCTCTCAGGAAGGGAGGAGTCTCACAAAAGTCGCAATTTACACGGCCTTAACGGTTGATACTCCGGAGGCTCCGTCCCAGTGGAAGACAAGATGCTGACCTGCAAGGACTGTGGCAACCAATTCGTGTTTTCAGCACGCGAGCAGCAGTTCTTCGCCGAAAAAGGTTTCCAAAACCAGCCCCAACGCTGTCGCGAGTGCCGCCAAGCGCGGCGCGCTCAGAACGGCGACCACGCTGCCGCTCCAATTGGGTCCCGTCCCAGCTTCGAGGCCGTCTGCGCTTCCTGCGGCGTCAATACCACCGTCCCGTTCCGCCCGCGCGGTGACCGTCCGGTGTATTGCCGCGCCTGTTACACCGCCCAGGTCCCGGCCGGGGTCTAAGCCGGGCGTCCCGAAAGGGACTCCGGTCATGCCCAGCCACACACCCGACGAGTTCGTTGCCGTCGCGTTCGACGGCGACGAATTGGTCTATCTCGACCAGCGCTTGCTTCCGCACGCGCTCGAGCGCAAACGCGCGCGCACCGTCGACGAGATCGAAGCGGCGATTCAAACACTGGCCGTGCGCGGCGCTCCGGCGATCGGCATCTTCGGCGCGTACGGCGTCGCCCTGCTGCGCGACGCGATCGCGAACGACGAAGAGTTCGCTGCCGCGGCACGTCGAGTACGCGACGCGCGCCCGACCGCCGTCAACCTCGCCTGGGCGGTCGACCGCGTCCTCGCCGCGGCGGATATGCACGCTGAAGCGCAGGCCATCCACCGCGAGCAGATTGCCATCGACGCCGCCATCGCCGATGCCGGCCTCGACCTCATTCCCAAAGGCGCGCGCATCCTCACCCATTGCAACACCGGACCGCTCGCGACGGCCGGCGGCGGCACCGCGCTCGGCGTCATCATCGCAGCGCAGCGCGCCGGAAAGTCGCCGCACGTGTTCGTCGACGAGACGCGCCCGCTGCTGCAGGGCGGCCGGCTAACCTATTTCGAGCTGGCCGACGCGGGCGTCGATGCCACGTTGCAGGTCGATGCCGCGGCGGCGCTCGCGATGGCGCGAAAACACATCGATGTCGTGATCGTCGGGGCGGATCGGATCGCGCGCAACGGCGATACCGCAAACAAGATCGGAACCTACGGTCTTGCGATCAATGCTGCGCATCACGGGATTCCACTCTATGTAGCCGCGCCGCGCTCGACTTTCGATTTCAGCCTCGACTCCGGTGCGTCGATCCACATCGAAGAACGTGCGGCTCGCGAGGTTACCGGGTTCGGCGAGGTGCCGGTCGCGCCCGCCGACGCGCACGTCTACAATCCGGCCTTCGACGTCACGCCGGGCCACTTGATCACGGCGTTCGTCACCGAGTACGGCGTGATTCGTCCGCCCTATCACGAGACGATTCCGTCGCTCGAACTGCGCCCGAACGCGAGCGTCCTTTTCTCGTGAAATTTTATGACTTCATCGACAAGGCCCCAAAGATCGGGAATCTCGTCGTAATCGAAGGCACCGATCGCGCTTTGGCCGATCGCGCGCTCGACGTGTTGCTCGATCGCCTCTTGCCGCCCGACATGCGCGAACTCAACCTGGAACGCATTCCCGCATCGGAATGGAACGATGCGGCGCGCGCGCGGGAAGCCGTCTCGGCGATGCCGTTTCTGGCGGACCGCCGGGTGGTGGTCGTAAGCGACGCGCAGACGCTGCGGGCGCAGCCGCGCCGCGAACTTTTTGAAGTGATGGAATCGGTGCCCGATGGAAACACGCTGATCGTGCTCGACCTACTTTCGCCGCGTTCGCAGCGGCCGGAGCCGCTCGGCGCGCAGGCCGGCCGCGCTGCGCTGCGCATCGACACCACCGCCAACGAGGAAACGCGCGCGCGCTACATCGACGAACTGCTCGAACGGTTGGGCGCAAAAGCGGAACCGCGCGTACGCAACGAGCTGGCTCGCAGCCAAGCCGATCTCGCGAGCGTGCGCAACGACCTGGAGAAGCTCGCGCTGGCCGGAAAGAAGATCACCTACAAGGACCTCGAGGGCGAATCGCTGTCGATCGAGGACCCCAAAGCGTACCGTTACGCGAGCGCGCTCGTCGAAGGGAACCTCGGTGAAGCGCTCGGTATCGCGCACGAGTTCTTTGCAAGCGATCCCCGCGGCGCGGCGATTCCGCTGCTCTCCGCGCTTGCAACCGAGTGCGGTCTGCTCTGGGAGCTGGCGCGTCCGGGCGGGGAGTTGCCGGCACGTGCAAAATGGCGCGAGCGCGTGCTGCGTCCGATCGCGGGCCGCGTCGGCGAGCGCCGGGCGCGCATCGCCTACGAACGGGCGGTGCGCGGCGTGGAATCGATCGTGACCGGAGTCGCCGGAAACGACCCCGACGACCACCGAACGCTGGTGGAGCGGATCACCGCCGAACTCGCGGGAATGAGCCGCCGGTAACTGCCGATAACTGAGGTTATGGACGTCGTTGACTCAGCCTCGTCCGCGTCCCGCGATGTCGATCCAAAGCAACAGCTTATAGACGACATCGAACGGGTGCGCGCCGAACGGGACGAACTCGACCGCGAAATCGCGGCCGATCGGGAGCGGCTTGCCGCGATCCGGACGGCGATCGACACGATGGTCGGGGCGGCATGGCGCGACGTCTTCGGCCAGCAACAGCAGATGCGCGAGCGCGACAACCTGACCGACGCGCTGACCCTGGGTTGGATTGGAAGCTACCAATTGATCGCGGCGGCAGGCTTTGTCTTGGCCGCCGCCGGCTTCATCTATTTCTGGCAGCTCGCCGGAGCGTTCGTTGCGGTCGCGCTCTACCTCGTGCTCGGGCTGATCGGCTATGTGGTCGCGCGCGATCAGTGCCTGGCACCGATAAAGAAGGCGCGCGCTTCGTATTTGAACGGCGACGGAAAGGACGTGCGCTTCGTTGCGTTCACGCGCTACGAGCCGGGCCTCAATCATCCCCTGATCGGTTTGGACGGCCCGATCGAGGGAATCTTGGAGGACCGCGCCTGGAAAATTCCGGGCGTCCGCGAACGCGACGCGCTGGACGAGACGTTCGTCGAAGTGATCGACGAACGGCGCAGCAACGTGCTGCTCACGCGCTTTCCCGACAAGAAACCAACGCTGGTGCACGCCGATCTCGAAAACCCGTTCATCCGTTCGTACGGCGTGTTCTTTCAGCGCGCGCTCGAACGCCATCTGCCCCAGGTCGCGACCCAGGCCGGCGAGTTTCGCGAGATCGTCGGCCGCACGGGGAAGCGCAAGAATGTCGACGACCGTTTGCGGCGCCTCGAGGAGGAATACCGCGAATTCGACGGCACGGCGGTGATCGTCAAGGGGCTCGCGTTCCCGCTGCCGGTACGCAACCAGTTTCTGCGCCAGGTGCTGCTGTTTCGGTTGGGCGATCCGGCGGCGGCGCGCGGTCTGTTCATCTTGGGCAACGATCGCGTCGATCTCATGGACGTGATGCAAACTCTGGCGCGCGCCTCGGCCGCGACGCTCTTGCATCTCTCGTTCTCGCAGATCAAGATCGGTTACGTGGGGCAAGGGGCTTCGACTGTCTCGCGAATTTTCGCCACCGCCAAGCGCGCGCGCTCGATCATCTTCATCGACGAAGCCGAGCGCTTTTTTACGACGACCGGTTCACCGGCGTACGAGTCGATGCGGCGCGAGGTCGTGCAAGCGCTCTGGAGCGAGTGGGAAGCGCTCGAAGGCCGCAGCGACGTCTGGGTCGTGGCCGCGGCGAACACGCGCGAGGGGCTCGATCCGGCCATCTTCACGCACTTCGGCACCGTTATCGACGTCACGCCGGTCGAGTTGGCCGGCGGCGAGGCGCCGACGATCGTGCTCTCCCCGGACCAGGCCGAGGCGGCAGCGCAGGAGCCGGCCGAGCCCGGCGAAGAGCTTCCCGATCCGGTCGCCAAGCGCTCGCGGCTGATCGCCGCCATGTTCGCACACGTTGCGACGATGGAATCGCAGGGAATCACGGTCCCGCGCGCCGTGCTCTTTGCCGGGCCTTCGGCCGATGCGCGCCGCAGCGCGATCAAGAGCCTGATCGATCAAACCGGCCTTCCGGTGATCCAAGCCGTCATCGACGACATCGATACGGCGCTGAAGGATGCGTATAGCGCATCGCAAGCGATCGTCGTCGTCGAGATTCCCGAATACGGCGATCCCGGATCGGTTGCCCATCTGGCGGTGCGCATCGATCAGCTCACCCAGCAAAAGCTGCCGATCTTCATCGTCGCCGAGACCGGCAACGAGGCCGTCCTCGACCCCGAACTGCGCTCCCGGTTCAGCGAGTTCATCGATCTCACCAAGCTCATTCCCGAAGCGCGGTGCATCATGCTGCGGGACCTGCTTGCCGGAAAACCGCTCGGCTTCGATCTCGAGGCGGCGATGGAGGAACTCGCCGCGCTCACCGACGGCATGACGGCGGAGCAGCTCCGGCACTTCGTCGACGAAGCCGGCCGCAAGGCGGCGCTGCGCGCGATCGATGCCGGATCACCCGATCGCGTGACGATCGAACGCCAAGACTTCGAGGGCCGCAGCAGCGCGGCCGAGGCTGCGACGAAAGGCGACGAGGCAGCCCTCTAGCCGGAGGCGAACGACATGTTCGTCCCATGGATTACCGTACGTACGCCTCGCCGTTCTCTTGGAGATACGGAAGCGCCGAGCTACGCTCGCTTTTTTCCGAAGAGGAACGCCGTACGCTCTGGCGTGCGGTCTGGGTGACGCTCGCGCAGGCGCAAGAACGTGCCGGACTGATCTCTGCGAGCGAAGTCGCCGACCTGCGCGCGCACGCGCACGAGATCGATATCGACGGCGCGCTCGCGATCGAACGCGAGATCCACCACGACCTCATGGCGGAAATCCGCGTCTTCGCTTCGCAAGCGACGATCGGCGGCGGTAAGCTGCACCTGGGCGCGACCTCGATGGACATCGAGGATACGGTCGAGACCTACCGGCTGCGCCTCGCGCTCGCGGCGGTGGGCGCGAACCTGTACGGTCTGCTGCACAGCTTCGCCGGGAAGATCCGAACCTATGCGGACCTGGTATGCATGGCGTTCACGCATCTGCAGCCGGCCGAGCCGACCACCCTCGGGTACCGGCTTGCGACCTACGCGCAAGACCTCACGATCGACGATGCCAACTTACGCTTCGTCTTCGACCAATTGACGACAAAAGGGCTGCGCGGAGCCGTGGGCACCGCGGCCTCGTACGAGCAGCTGCTCGATCACAAAGGCACGTCCGCGGCCCTCGAAGCGTTCGTCCTCGAACGCTTCGGTTTGCGCGCGCGCGAAGTGAGCACGCAGACATACACCCGCAAGCTCGATTACCTTTTGCTCTCGGGTCTCGCGGGATTGGGTGCATCGCTTTCGAAATTTGCCGCCGACGTGCGCATTCTGAGCAGTCCCGAGTTCGGCGAGGTCGCCGAACCGTTTGGCCGCGCGCAGGTCGGCAGTTCCGCGATGCCCTTCAAGCGCAATCCGATTCTGTGCGAACGCATCGATTCACTCGCCCGTCTGCTCGTGAGCTACAGCGACGTCGCGTGGCAGAACGCGGCGACCAATTATCTCGAGCGCACGCTCGACGACTCCGCGAACCGGCGCGTCATTCTTCCCGAAGCGCTGCTCTGCGCCGACGAGATCGTGACGCTCGCACGCAAAGTGATCGACGGGCTGCGCGTCGAGGAACGCCGCATCGCGCACAACCTGCGAACGTATGGGCCTTTCGCCGGGACCGAGGCGGTCATGATGGAGGCGGCGCGGGCCGGCGGCGACCGCCAGGAATTGCACGAGCGGATTCGCACGGCGGCGATGCAGGCGTGGGATGCGCTGGCGCGCGGCGAAGACAATCCGCTGGCGCATGCACTGGCCGCCGACCCGGCGCTCACCGCACTGCTCGATCCGGCCGAGATTCGGCGTCTGCTGGATCCCGGCGAACACGTCGGCACTGCGCCGCAGCGCGCCCTGGCATTGGCCGACCGCATCGACGCAATGCCCGAGTTCCCAAGGCAAAAACAAGTGGAGATTTGAGATGACAAGAGCAGATCGGCGTGGTCTCGATGTCACTTTTGCAGGCGCCCCGCGAAGTGGGGGGCGCGAAGCCTGGGGCGGAGCGCCTTCAAAATGAATAAAGGGCTTGAGGTTGGGCACGGCAAGACGAAGGTCTTATACGAGAATCCGGGGCATCCGGATCAGCTCGTCGTGGCGCAGACCGATCAGATTTCGGCCGGCGACGGGGCGCGGCGCAACGAGATTCCCGGTAAGGGACGATTGGCGGCGCAGACGACCGCGCGCGTCTTCCGGCTGCTGAACCTGTGCGGGTTGCCGACGCACTATTTGAGCGGCGGCGAGGACGACGACAACAACGAGATGCTGGTGCGCCGATGCAACATGATTCCACTCGAAGTCGTGGTTCGGGGCGTTGCGGCCGGATCGTTCGTGCGGCGCAACCCGGGCGTCGCACGCGGCATGCTGCTGGTGCCGCGCGTCATCGAGTTTTTTCTCAAAGACGACGCCAATCACGACCCGCAGATCACGCCGGAGGAAATCATCTCGCGCGGAATCGCAATGCCGATGGAAGTCGGTGCGATGACCGAGCTTGCGCGCTTGACGTTCGACATCCTTACCCATGCCTGGCGCCGGCGCGACGTGCTGCTTGTCGATCTCAAAGTCGAATTCGGCCGGTTGACGTCGGGTAACGACAAAGGGCAGATCGTGCTCGCCGACGTGATCGACAACGACTCGTGGCGCATCTGGCCCCAGGGGCGCGAGGATCGCATGCTCGACAAGCAGATCTATCGCAACCTGCAAACCGTCGATGAGGCGGGGCTCGCGCAGGTGAAGCAAGCCTACGAAGAAGTCGCCGATCTGGTCGGCACGTTCCCGGTGATGCGGCCGGGTATGGCGGCGGTCATCGCCGACGCGCCCGAGCGCGCCGAAGCGCTCAATGCCATGACGGCCGCGCTGCAGCAGCTCGGCATCCCGACCATCCGCCATATCGCGAGCCCAACGAAGACGCCGGGATACGTGTTGCAGATCGTGCAGCAGCTCGAGGTGACGTTTGCTCGCCTCGTGTTCATCGCCGTCGCGGGGGATCACACGCTGCGGATCATGTTGGAAGCGGCAGCTTCCGCGCCGGTCATGAACGCCTCGCCCGATCCGGAGCTTGCGCAGCGCGGCGCGTTGCACTGCGCCAAGATGCTCGGGCTCGACGACACCGTGCTCTATGGGCGCACGCTGCTCACCCAGGCGAACGCGCGCTCGAGCATTCTGCACGCGGACGCGCAATTGCAGCAGCAGGCCGGAGCGCCGCCCCCGGGGACACAGCTTGGCTGAGGTCGCGACGGTTGCGCTGCGTCCCGACGAGCTTGCCCGAATTCGCGAGCGGCTCGGGCGCGAACCCTCGATCGTCGAGGTGCACGCGTTCGACGCGCAGTGGAGCGAGCATTGCAGCTATAAATCGAGCCGCCATCAGCTGAAGCGGCTCCCGGTCGCGGGCGAGCGGGTCGTGCTGGGACCGGCCGAGGACTCCGGCATCCTGCATCTCGGTGAATTCAACGGCGAACGCTACGGCGTCGTTATCGCGCACGAATCGCACAACCATCCTTCGCAGGTCGTGCCGTTCGAAGGCGCTGCGACCGGAATCGGTGGGATCGTACGCGACGTGCTGTGCATGGGCGCGCACGTCATCGCAGTCGCCGATCCGCTGCGCTTCGGACGCGTCGACGATCCGCATTCGCACCAGCGCTACGTTGCGCAAGGCGTGGTCGACGGGATCAGCGCATACGGCAACGCGATCGGCGTTCCGAATATCGCGGGCGACGTCTATTTCGACGAGCGCTTCGATGACAATTGCCTGGTGAACGTGGTCGCGATGGGCATCGTCAAGGAGTCGGAGATCATTCATTCCTACGCGCCGCCGGGCGCGGCCGGCTGGGACATCGTGCTGGTGGGCAAAGCGACCGATCCGAGCGGGTTCGGCGGCGCGTCGTTTTCGTCGCTCACGCTCGATGCGGCCGACGAAGACGCCAACAAGGGTGCGGTGCAGGTTCCCGATCCCTTCCTCAAGAGCGTGCTGATGCGCGCGAGCTACCGGGTCTTCGGATTTCTGCGCGAGCGGGGCACTCGCGTAGCGTTCAAAGACCTCGGGGCCGGTGGAATCATGGGATGCTCAGCCGAGATCACCGCGTCCGGCGGCTACGGCGCGCGCATCGATCTCGATGCCGTCAACGTTGCAATCGAGGGCATGCGTCCCGAGGTGATCGCGGTCGGTGAAACGCAGGAGCGGCTGCTCTGGGTCGTTCCGCCCGACGTCACGCCCGAACTGCTGCGCATCTACAACGACGAATTTACGCTGCCGGAGATCGCGTACAACGCGCGCGCGACCAAGATCGGCGTGGTCACGGCGGAGAAGCGCTACGTCCTGTGCCATCGCGGTGACGTGGTGATGGACGTCGAGAGCGAGTTTCTCACCGGATCGATTCGCGACGAACTGCCCTTCCACGACGTGACCGCGCCCGAACCCGCGAACGAGCGGCCCTTGGTAACCGGCATGCAGCTCGATGAATTGCTCGAGCGCGTGCTCGCCCATCCCGACGTGTGCTCGCGCGAACCGCTCTTTCGGCGCTACGATTCCGTGGTGCGCGGATGTACCGTTCTCCCGCGCGGCGCGGCCGATGCCGGCGTGCTGGCACCGGTTCCCGGCAGCACGCTCGGCGTAGCGCTCGCGGTCGCGGGCAATCCGCGCTACGGACGCATCGATGCGCGCGTGGCCGCCGAGCACGCGGTCTACGAGGCGGTGCGCAAGGTCGTGGCGGTCGGTGGACGCCCGATCGGCTTGACCGATTGCTTGAACTTCGGCAATCCGCGCAAGGTCGATCATTACAGCGAGTTGGTGGCCGCCATCGACGGTCTCGCGCGGGCGGCGGAACGATTCGGTACGCCGTTCGTCTCGGGAAACGTGAGCCTCTACAACGAATCGGCTGCGGGGCGCGCGATTCCGGCGTCGCCGATCGTCGGTTGTGTCGGCGCGTTCACCGATCTCGCGACGGTCGTCACAATGCCGTTCAAGGCAGCGGGTTCGGTGCTCTATCTGGTTGCGCGGCCGCAATCGGCACTCGGCGGCTCGGTTCTGCTCGACGTGCTCGGCAGCAGCGATCAATATCTTCCGCGCGTCGACTACGAGCTGGCCGGGGCCCAACACGATGTGATGTACGAAGCGACGCAGGCACGCCTGCTGCGCTCGGCGCACGCGATCGGAAACGGCGGGATGGTGACGGCGATCTGCGAGATGGCGTTCGCAACGCTGCGCCGCGGACGCGAGCCGGTCGGTGCGCAGATCGACGATCCGTGGCAATGGACACACGGAAGCGTGGGCGAGCTGGAGGCGTTCTTCGGCGAGTTCGGCGGATTCGTGGTCGAGGTCGCAGCCGACGACGTCGAGGCGTTCGAGGGACTCGCCGACGACGTCGAAGGCGTCTACGAGATCGGCGTGACGATCGACCGTCCGACGCTCGCGCTCGAGGACGAAGCGTTCGATTTGCATCGGCTGCGCTCGATGTGGTACGCGCCGCTGCGCGCGGTGTATCCGTGAGCAAGCGCATCGCTGTGCTGGTCTTTCCGGGTACGAACTCCGAGTGCGAGACCGTGCGTATCCTGGCGCAGTGCGGCGGCGACGCGCATCTGGTGCACTGGAGCCGCGCATCGCTGCTGCCCGCGTTCGATGCCTACGTGCTGCCCGGAGGCTTTGCGTACGAAGACCGCATCCGCGCCGGCGCGATCGCCGCGCACGATGCGATGATGGATCACGTGATCGCCGGTGCGCAGGGCGGAAAATTGGTGCTGGGCATCTGCAACGGCGCGCAGATTCTGCTCGAAGCGGGGCTGGTGCCGGGGACAGGCGAGCTTCGCCGCCCGACGGCGGCATTTACGCGTAACGGCCCGGTGCCGCATTTCGTGTGCGCGCACGTCCACGTCAAACTCAGCGTGAAACCGGCACGCAGCGCGATCACGGCGGCACTGCGGCACGACGCGCTCATTCCCGCTTGGGCCGCCAACGGCGAAGGGCGGCTCGCTGCCGATGCACCGCATCTCGAAGAACTGCGCAGCGGCGATCACGTTGCGTTCGTGTACGCGCACGAGGATGGAAGCGTGGACGAGAGCGCCAGTCCCAACCAATCCGCGCTCGGTGCGGCCGCGCTGGTCAATCGCGAAGGGAACGTGCTCGCGATCATGCCGCATCCCGAGCGCGATGCCTGGACGTTCAATCATCCTGACCAGCGCCGCGGCGATGCAATGCTCGCGACTTCGGGCGGCGACCTGCTCTTTCGCAGTTTCGTCGAAGGCGTGCGGCGCGTATGAACCATGCGGTCGCGATCAATCTGAAGATTCCCGACAATGCGGCCTACACCGCGCTGGTTACCCTGCGCCGGCTGGGTGTGGACGTGACACGGGTCGAGCGCGCGCAGATCGTGCGTTCGGACGCGACGCCCGACGCGGCAACGCTCGCCGCGCGGGTCGAGCGCGACGAATCGCTCTTCAATCCGAACAAACATATCGTGACCGCCCTCGGGCAGGATGCGCCCCGCCCGGGCGAGCTATGGATCGTCCAGGACGATCCCAATCGGCCTGTCGCTTGGCGGCTCTACCAGGCCGCCAACGTCCCGGCCGAAGCGCGCGTGCTGCGGCAGGCCGCGGAGTCTCTGCTTTGCAATCCCGCCATCGAAAGGGCAATCTATCCGGAATGAACCGGCCGTATACGATCGCGACGCTTGGCTCGCACTCCGCGCTCCAAATTCTCAAGGGGGCGCACGACGAAGGCTTTCACACGCTCGCCGTGCCGACGCGGGAGACGGAGCGTCTCTATCGCTCGTTCGCATTCGTCGACGAAATCATCGCCGTCGACAGCTATTCCGAATTTCCCGGATTGATGGGCGAACTCGAGCGGCGCAAAGTCATCATCGTTCCCCACGGGTCCTTCGTCGCGTATCTTTCGCTCGAAGAACACAAACGCATGACGATCCCGTACTTCGGCAACAAAGCGGTGCTGGATTGGGAAGCGAGCCGCGAGCTGCAGCGCGACTGGCTTACGCGCGCGGGCATCAAGATGCCGCGGCAATTCAAGACCGGCGAGGAAATCGACCGGCCGGTGATCGTGAAACTTTACGGGGCGGGCGGCGGCAAAGGCTACATGTTCATCCGCGACGCGAGCGACTTCGAGAAGCGCTCGAAAGAGCTGAAGAAGGCGTATACGATTCAAGAGTACATCATCGGCGTGCCGCTCTACATTCACTACTTCTACTCGCCGCTCGAAGACCGGCTCGAGATCATGTCGATGGACCGGCGCTACGAAACCAACGTCGATTCGCTGGGGCGCATTCCGGCGGCGGCTCAGGAAGGCATGGACGTGAGTCCGTCTTACGTCGTGGTCGGCAATCAGCCGGTGAGCCTGCGCGAATCGATGCTGGCCGAAGCGTTACGGATGGGCGAGAACGTGGTACGGGTGAGCAAGGAGATCGCGGGACCCAAGGGCTTGTTCGGTGCGTTCTGCATCGAGACGATCATCACGCCCGACATCCAGTTCTACGTGATGGAGATTTCGGCGCGCATCGTGGCGGGAACCAACCTCTTCATCGACGGGTCACCCTACTCGTACCTCAACTATTCCGAGCCCATGTCGACCGGACGGCGGATAGCTCGCGAGATCAAGAACGCACTTCTGACCAATAACTTGCGTTTCGTCTTGGATGATGGCTCAGTTTTTTAGACGGATGTTGCTCACGTGCGCGTTGACCGCGGTCATCGCGGGAGTTGCGCTGCCGGCGCGCGCTACGATGGAGGCCGATCCGGAGGTGCTCTATCAACAGATGAAGGCGGCCTACGACAAAGCGGCCGCGGCGCAGTGGGATTTTCGCGATCAGGAGATCTATCTCTCGACGATCTTCAACGCCGGGCGCGCGTACGCGCTGCAGCGTCCGGACGATCCGGCCTTCGCGCAGTTGGAAACCTTGACCGTGCAGATCGGCTCGGGCTTGCACTACAATCCGCTCACCAACCACGACGCCGCGGTGTGGTACGTGCGGGAGGCAGCGGTCTGGGTGAGCCGCAACAGCACCGATCCGACGCTGGTCGGCGAAGCGAACGCCCTGCTCGAGCGCGTCAACTCCGAAGACGATCCGGAGAAGCTGGCGGCTCTGGCCGATCAGGACGCACGCGCCAACGCGGCAACGTATCCGGCCGACGTCGACACACGGCTGCAGACGTTGGAAGCGAACTGGCGCGGTTGGCTCCTCACCAACGACCCCTCGTGGCGATCGCTGGCGTTCCAGAAGGCGGCGCAAACCAATTTCCCCTTGGCGCACCTACCCACGACCTACGGGCCCGCGTTCGTACAAGCCGCCGAAAACGCCGCGGCCGGCGTGGGGAATTATACCGCCGGCGATCGCGCGAACGCCAAGATCATCGTGCAGCGGCTCAAAGACCTGACCTCACCGCTGATCATCGCGACCGTCACCTCGATGCCGGCCGACAAGTACTTGACGACGCTTGCCCCGGCCGATGAATACTTCGGTCAGATGGGGTACTCGATACTCGGCATCGAGAACGAACTCAAGCGGATCAACTTCATGCTGAATTACAACTACGGCAACCGCGAAGCTGCCCAGACCGTACTCGTGGCGCAGTCGATCGACGACATGCACAAAGTCTATCCGCGCGACCGGGACATGCCCAAGCTGTTGTACAGCTGTCTCACGACGCTGGAGCGGATGAATTCACCCGACGCGGTGGCGGCGGCGTCGCATTTGCGGGGGATTCTGACGGTCGAGTATCAAGACTCCCCGCAAGCACGCAAGGTCCTGGCCGCCCAATAACGTACGAGGTGGCGTATGCGGAATCTACGTTCGATCGCAGTCGTGCTCGTGTTTTTGGCGTGCGCCGCGGCCCCGCCCAAGGGACTCGTGCTGGTGCCGTTCGAGGAGCCCAACAGCACCGACCCCCACGCGGCCGCAGTGACGGAGGCGATTCTCGCCGATTTTGCTGCTGCAGGGATGACGGTACCGACCGTCGCGCCGATCGATCATATCGACGCGGTTTCAACCGCGGCAAAAATCTGCGCGACGAACAACGCCTGGGCTGTGCTCATTCCGGACGGCCGTTCCGAGCAGACGATGAAGCGGGTAGCCGTTAGTTTCGTGACCGTTCTGCACTATCCGACGCACGTCGAGCTTCGCCTCGATGTCGTCGGGTGTAATGGCAGGGTTCTCTGGAGCACGGTGACGACCGGGGATCAAAATCCGGGCGGCGTGTATTCCGTCGGGAATCTCGGTGCCGCCGTCGACGCCGCCTTTGCGAGCGCGGCGCAGGAGGCGGTGCAGAAGTACGTCCACGCGACGATCCCAGAGAGTGCGGCTACCGGCGCGGATCCTAGCGCCGCGCCCGTAGCGCAACCGGCGTCCGGAGCGGCGTATCTTCTGCTCCCCGTTGGCCAGCCGGGCATCGCCGATCCGCGCGCCGACGACATCACCCATTCGCTTGCGGAACAGATGCAACAGCGCAAACTCGAGGTGAAGGTCGGAGCGTCGATCGATCACCTCTCCGCCGTTACGACGGCGCCGCAATTGTGCTCCGCGAACGGTGTGCAAGGGATCGTGGTGCCCACCGTGCGGATCGAGCAATCCGGCGTCACCGGCGCGTCGCATGCGGTCGTCCGCCTGGCGCTGCTCGATTGCAGCGGCGCGGTGAGCGGTCACGGATACGGTGACGCCGACCTGAAGCATGTGACGATGGTCAATTTCGGCGCCGCGGCAGTCGAAGTTTCGGAACGTGCCATGGGACCGGCGCTCGATCAGCTCTTCCCCGCGACGAAGAGCTAAGAGGATAGCGGTACCGCAAAATGGACGTCGTGATCGCAGACCGGATTCAGTTCGCGTTCACGATCATGTTCCATTATCTGTTCCCGATCACCACGATGGGACTCGCGCCGTTCGTCGCGCTCTATACGATCGAAGCGGCGCGCGGCGATCGCGAGGCGGCCCGCGCGGCAGCGTTCTGGACGAAGATCTTCGCCATCAATTTCGCGATCGGCGTCGTGACCGGCATCCCGATGGAGTTTCAGTTCGGCACGAATTGGGCCGTCTTTTCGGCCGTGAGCGGTGCGGTGATCGGGCAGCCGCTGGCAATGGAAGGCATCTACGCGTTCTTTCTCGAGTCGATCTTTCTCGGCGTGCTGCTCTACGGAAAGGGGCGCGTCGCGCCGGTGCTGCACGCGGCGTCGGCCGTGATCGTGTGGCTCGGCTCGTGGCTTTCCGGCTTTTTCATCGTCGCCACCGACGCGTGGATGCAGCATCCGGTCGGCTACGAGCTGCTCGCGAACGGGCGGATCGCATCGACCAGTTTGGCGGCGGTCTTGCTCTCGACGTTCGCGTGGTGGCAATATCTTCACGTGCTGTGCGCGGCGCTCGTCGCCGGCGGATTCGTGGTGGCCGGCATCGGCGCGTATTATCTGCTTTCGAATCGCGAAAATGCGCTCGGCCGCCGCTTCGTCGACGCGGGCGTAATCGTGGCGCTGATTTTTTCGTTACTCGTGATCTTTCCGACCGGCGATCGCAACGGCGACGACGTCACAGCGTACCAGCCGGTCAAGCTCGCCGCGATGGAAGGGCTCTTTGCATCGACCAAGGGCGCGCCGCTGGCGATCATCGGCATGCCTGACACGCAGAACAAAACCCTGATCGATCCGATCTTCGTGCCCGACGTGTTGAGCTTCCTCGCTTACGGAAACTTCAACGCGAACGTGCAAGGCTTGAACGCGTACGCCACCGAGCTCTGGCCGCCGGTCGAACTGACCTACTACGCCTACCACGTGATGGTGGGACTCGGCACGATCTTCGCGGGGATTGCGGTACTCGCCGGACTTGCGCTCTGGCGCGGACGCATCTTTACCGCGACGCCGATCCTGTGGCTGCTGCTGCTGGCGATGCCCTTTCCGTACATCGCCAACGAAGCCGGCTGGGTCACGACCGAGGTCGGGCGCCAGCCGTGGATCATTTACGGGATCATGCGCACCGCACAAGGCATTTCGCCGACGGTCGTGACCGGCGAGACGATCTTCACGCTGATCGGGTTCGCCGGAATGTACTTCTTGCTCGGCGTGCTGTTCTTGTACCTCGTGCTGCGTGAGATTGCGATCGGTCCATGAGCATCGCCGCATTCACGCTGATCGCGTTCATGCTCGCGATGTACGTGCTGCTCGACGGCTACGATCTCGGCGTGGCGACGATCACACCGCTGGTTGCGCGGTCGGATCGCGAGCGCGCAGGATCGATGGAGAGCATCGGACCGTTCTGGAACGGCAACGAGGTGTGGCTGATCGCGGCCGGCGGTGCGCTCTTCGCGCTCTTTCCACAAGCCTATGCGTCCTCGTTCTCCGGCTTCTATCTGGCGTTCGTGGTCGTGCTCTGGCTGCTGATGTTTCGCGGCATCGCGATGGAGCTGCGCTCGCACTTTCCGAGCGAAATCTGGCATCAGTTCTGGGATGCGGCGTTCGCGGCTTCGAGCGCGCTCCTGATCCTGCTCTTCGGTGTCGCCCTCGGCAACCTCGTACGCGGCGTGCCGCTCGATGCGCAAGGCTACTTTGCCGGTACGTTCGGCGAATTGCTCAATCCGTATGCGGTGCTGGTGGGACTCTTCGCGGTTGCGGCCTTGGCCTTACACGGAACGCTCTTCCTGGTCATGCGTACGCAGGGCCGCGCGACCGAACGCGCCCGGCGGTTGGTTCCGCGCGTGTGGCCGGTCGTGCTCGTGCTCTATGTGGCGCTCTCCGCGCTGACGATCGACGCGCGCGGCCTCGCGCTCTCATGGATCGACGTGATCCCGCTGCTCTCGCTGGCGGCGCTGGTCTATCTGCTGATCGCCTCGCTGTGGAAACACGAGCGCGGCGCGTTCGCCGCATCGTCGGTCTTTCTCGCGTCGCTGCTGGTCCAAGCGGCGGCGACGATGTATCCGTATCTTTTGCCGAGCCGTCCACCCGGTCACGGCATCTCGATCTTCACCGCCGTTCCCTCGGCGGGTGCGCTCACGACCATTCTCACGGTGGCAATCGTCGGCGTTGTCGCCACCCTGATTTACGGCACGTTCGTCTTGCGGCAATTGGCGGGAAAGCTCATCGTCGAGGAGTAACGGGGCGCAGCTGTGGATTACGTAACGGAGGCGCTGGCGCATTACGACCGCTCGCGGTTGACGCTCGCCTCGATCGGCAGTCACTCGGCCCTCGAAGTCGCGTCGGGCGCACGGGCGCAAGGGCTGCGCAATCTCGTCATCACCGCCAAGGGACGCGAGCGCACGTATACCGAGCATTTCCGCCGGCGCGAGCATCCGATCGCGCGCGGCTGTGTGGACGAAACGATCGAACTTGGGGCGTTCACCGATCTGCTCGATGCGAGCATCCAGCGCGCGTTGCTCGACCGGAACGCGGTCTTTGTCGCGAACCGGTCGTTCGAAGTCTATCTCCACCAGAAGTTCAGCTACGACGAGATCGAGCGCGGCATGCGCGTACCGTTCTTCGGAAACCGGTACTTGCTGCGCGTGGAGGAGCGCGACGAAGCCGGCAATCAGTACGCGCTGATGGCGCGCGCGGGAATCCGTCATCCGCGCCGGTTCGCTTCGCCCGACGAGATCGACCGGCTGGTGATGGTCAAAGCCCCGCACGCCAAGGTGAGCTTCGAGCGCGCGTTTTTTCTTGCGTCGTCACCGGATGAATATCGCACCAATGCCGAGCGTTTGAGCTACGAGGGAATGCTGACCGAAGAAGGCGTGCGCGATGCGGTGATCGAGGAGTATCTCCTGGGCCCCTCGATCAATCTGAATTTCTTCGCGTCTCCTCTACTGGGCGAATTGGAGCTGATGGGCACCGACACGCGGCGGCAGACGAACCTGGAAGGGTTCCGCAACGTGCCGCCATCCGCGCTCGAGGCGGTGCGCGCCGTACCGATGCGGCTCGAAGAAGCCGGACACATCGCGGCAACGCTGACCGAGTCGATGCTGGAGAAGGCGTTCGAGATGGGCGAGCGGTTCGTCGCCGCGGCGCGCGAGGCGAACCCGCCCGGCGTGATCGGTCCGTTTGCGCTGCAATGCGCGATCGTCGCCGGGCCGCCGAAGGATTTCGTCTGTTACGACGTCTCGCTGCGCATTCCGGGATCGCCCGGCACGCGCTACACACCGTATTCGTCCTACCGCTGGGGGCGCGACGTATCGGTTGGCGAGCGCATCGCGATGGAGCTGGTGATGGCGCGCGATCAGGATCAGCTGGAGCAGGTCCTCACGTAAGCGAGGTCATCGGGCGCGGATCACGGTCGAGCCGGGCAACGCGCCTTCGAGCGTGTCGGCGACGTTGTAGCCGACTGCCTGAAGCTTCTCGGTGAGCGGCTCGGGCTTGGGCGCCTTGGACTCGACGAAGATCGCGTATCCGCCGGGCAGCATCGCCGAGCGGATCGTCATCAAGTGCGTCGGCGCGACCTCGCCCAGTTTGTCGACGCAGAGGGCACGGTCGACCAGTGGACCGGCCGGCGTATCCCCCACGATCAGGTTTTCGAGGTGCTCCTCGACGGCACGGTCGGCGACGGCGGTGGTGGTCTCGGACTCGGTATCGCACACGACGATCAGAACGTCGGGACGGAGCTTGGCGATCTCGAGCGCAAAATTTGCCGTCGAGGCGCCGAAGGTCAAAATCCGCCCATCTGCGGGAATTTCGAGCAACGTTAAGAGCTCGGCCGAGGTGAGCCGATCGTGTGCTTCCATTCCGGCGCTTTCTCGCTCCAGCGCTGCGACACTTGCCGCAGGGACGGTTGTGATTTTGGGCCGGGCATGGTAGGCTGGTCCGGTCTAGGTTTCGCGCGGTCTGGTTCCCATGTTGGGCTAAACGAGTCGATTCCGAGAACAAAACCACAATTTTCCGAGGAGTCCTCGTTTATCCATGTATCAAGATGAGTATCTGAACTGCGTTGATTGTTCGCGCCAGTTCACGTTTTCTGCCGGCGAGCAAGAGTTCTTCGCCATGAAGGGCTTTGCCAATAAGCCGAATCGTTGCCCGGATTGCCGGGCGGCCCGCAAAGCAGCCGGCGGCGGAAGCCGCGGCGGCGGCGCCCGTTCGGGCGGCGGCGGCGGCGGTCAGCGCGAGATGTTCCGCGCGACGTGCAGCCAGTGCGGCGGCGTGGCCGAAGTGCCGTTCCAACCGCGCGGCGACAAGCCGGTGTATTGCCGCGACTGCTTCCAAAGCCGCCCTTCATACCGCTAGTTTCCGTCTAGTGTCGTTGCTCGAAGCCTCATGTGCTAGTGCACACTTCGGCTTCGAGCGCCTAACTAGACGAAAACTACCGAGAGGAATCATTAAGAAAGGGCTCGCCTGAACAGGGCGGGCCTTTTCTCATTTGCTGCGAATGCCATGCGCCTGCGGAGGTAGCTATGGCAACGCAAACGATCGAACGACCCGGCATCGTCACCGGGCGCGGGAACCCGTTAACACTCTTGGGGCCCCAACTCAACACCGGCGACACCGCGCCGGAAGTTCACCTGTCGGCCGCCGATCTTTCGATCAAAACGCTCGACGATCTGACCGACCACGGCAAGCGCGCGGTGCTGCTGATCGTCGTTCCCTCACTCGACACACCAACGTGCTCGATCGAATCGCGCAAATTCAACCAGCGGCTGAGCGAACTGCCGGCTAGTGTGAAACCATACATCGTGAGCGTGGATTTGCCGTTTGCGATGACGCGCTGGTCGGGAGCGGAAGGCAACTTCAATATCGACGTTCTCTCCGACTATCGCGATCACAGTTTCGGGTACGCCTACGGCGTGCGGATCAAGGAGACCGGGCTGCTGATGCGCTCGAACTTCCTGATCGGCCCGGACCGCAAAATCCACTACGTCGAAATCGTGCCGGAGATCAGTCAGGAACCGGATTACGAGGCGACGTTCGCGGCGGCGCGCGCGATAGCGACATAACCCACGACGACGTGACGGTTTTCATCCTCGACTTCGGCGCGCAATACAGTCAGCTGATTGCGCGCCGTACGCGCGAGCTGGGTGTCTATTGCGAGATCGTTCCCTACGACATCTCGTGGCAGGAGCTATCGGCTCGCGGTCCGAGCGCGATCATTCTCTCGGGCGGTCCCGAGAGCACCTTGGTTCAGGGCGCGCCGGATATGGATCCGGCGATCTTGCGCAGCGGACTTCCCATTCTGGGGATTTGCTACGGCATGCAACTCGTGGCGCGCCACTTGGGCGCCAAGCTGGTCAAACTGGAACATGCCGAGTACGGGCCGGCGACGCTCTCGATCGAAGACGCGTCGTCGCCGTTTTGGCACGGCGTGCCTGCGCAGCTGCGCGTCTGGATGTCGCACGGCGATTCGGTCGTCGAACTGCCGCCGGGTTTCGAGCCGCTGGGTTCGACGCCTCGCTGCAAGGTCGCGGTGATGGGCGATGCGCAGCGCAAGATCTACGGCACGCAGTTTCATCCCGAGGTCGTGCACACGCAGCACGGAACCGCGATCCTGGCGAACTTCCTGCACCGCGTCGCGGGTTTGCGCGACGACTGGAAGATGGAATCCTTCGTGGATACGGCGATCGCGGAGATCCGTGCGAAGGTCGGGCGCGACAAGGTCATCTGCGCCCTTTCCGGCGGCGTCGATTCGGCCGTGGCGGCGACACTCGTCTCGCGTGCGATCGGCGAACAGCTCACCTGCGTCTTCGTCGATCACGGCTTGTTGCGTAAAGGCGAAGCGCAGGGAGTTCTCGCGGCATTTCGTGACGTGATGCACCTGAAGGTGATCTCGATCGACGCGCGCGCGCGCTTTCTCGAGCAGCTCGCCGGCGTCGAAGATCCCGAACGCAAACGGATCATCATCGGTCACGAGTTCATCGCGGTCTTCGAAGAAGAAGCCGCCAAACTTCCGGGTGTGAAATTCCTCGTCCAGGGCACGCTCTACCCCGACGTGGTAGAGTCGAAAACACCGGATAGCAAAGCCGGGCACAAGATCAAATCACATCACAACGTCGGCGGTCTGCCGGAGCACATGAATTTCAAGCTCATCGAACCGCTGCGCTCGCTCTTCAAGGACGAAGTGCGCGCGCTCGGGCGCGTGCTCGGACTGCCCGAACGAATCGTACAGCGCCAGCCGTTTCCGGGGCCGGGGCTTGCGGTGCGGATCATCGGCGACGTTACCCCGGATCGTCTGGAGATCGTGCGCGATGCCGATGCGATCGTGCGCGAAGAGATCGATAACGCGAAAGGGCTCGAACCGCACCCTTGGCAGTACTTCGCCGTGCTCACTCCCGTACGCAGCGTCGGGGTCATGGGCGACGGGCGCACCTACGCGAACCTCGTCGCGGTGCGCGCGATCACGAGCGAGGACGGCATGACCGCGGACTGGGCGCGCCTGCCGCACGAGTTGCTCGAGCGCATCTCGACGCGCATCGTCAACGAAGTACAAGGCGTGAATCGGGTTGCGTACGACATCACCTCCAAACCCCCCGCCACGGTGGAGTGGGAATAGGTTGCCGTCCGCGGCCTTTGAAGCAGAAGGAGCGATGTGGCTATGATTAAGCCCGACCTCGTCTCGGAGGATCGCGCAACCTCACGGTTGTTGGTGGTGGAAGTGAAGAGCTCCATCGCCGACGCCGATCGGCCGTTTTTCATGCAACAATTGCGCTCGTATGCCGAGAGCCTCGGAAAACCGAGGACTGTCTACTATGTACTGGTGGACAACGACTGGATGCGCTTTTACGAGGAGGACTCGCCCGAACCTCGACTGTTGCGACAATTTCGAACACGCGAGATATTGAAACCCTACATCGGCGTTGAGCACACGGGGACGATGAGCGAATTTCTCATGTCGGGGATGACAATGGCGTGGCTGCGGGATCTCGCGATTCACTGGAAGGAAGCGAAACCTCCGGGAAGCGATGAGCTCGATCCGGACATCGTCGACCTGTTGAATACTGCCGGCGTTCGTGCGGAAGCGGTTCCTTGACGAGAATCTATGTCGAAACGAATCTGCTCATGAGTGTCGCGACCGGACGGACACCTAGAGCCAGAGAGCTGCTGGACCTACCGGTCCACGTGGAGCTTGCTATTCCGTTGGCTTGTTTCATGGAAGCCCACAGCGCGTTCAAGAGTATAAAGGCGGCGAAGCTCAATCTCAGGGACCCGTTCCCGCGTGAGATCAATGACGTTGGCCGCGATCCCGATACTCACGCCCAGAAATTCGCGCGAACGCTTGCCGCGGCGGACAGCGCCCTCACGGACTACCTGGACCAATCAGAACGCCGACTAATGAACGCGATACGCGGCTTGGCTTCGCGTGCACGATTGGTGTTATCGAGCCCAGCCGTGCTGGAAAGATCTCTTCACAGCTACCTCTCGGATCCCACTGACGATATGATCGCAGCATCTGTGATTCAAGATGCCGAGGAAACGCCGAGTGATCGTATGGCTTTTTTCTCGGAGGATGAAAAACTGAAGCAACCTACCCTGATTGCGGCAATGCAAAGGGCAGGCGTAACGATGTTGGATGGGATTGAAGTCTGCCTTGCGTGGGGTCAACTTTGAGAATTCTCGTGGTCGGCAATGGCGCGCGTGAGGATGCGCTCGCGTGGCGGCTGGCGCAGTCGCCGTCGTGCAGTGCGGTCTTTGCCGCGCCGGGAAACGTGGGCACGGCCTCGCGCGGCGTGAATTGGGAAATCGCCGCGACCGACGGCAAGGCGATCGTCGAGCGCGTGCAGGCGGAGGAGATCGATCTGGTGGTGCTCGGTCCGGAGTCGGCGATCGCGGCAGGCGTCGGCGACCGTTTGCGCGACGCGGGCGTGCTCGTGTTCGGACCGAATCGCTCGGGCGGACGGCTCGAGTCGAGCAAGGTTTTTTCCAAACGCTTCATGCAGCGGCATGGCGTGCCGACCGCGCGCGCCGTGGTCGTCCATTCGCTTTCCAATGCGAACGGCGCACTCGACGATTGGTCGGGTGACGGCGTCGTGGTGAAAGCCGACGGCCTCGCCGCCGGCAAGGGCGTGGTGGTGTGTGAGCGTATCGACGATGCACGCGCCGTCGTCGCCGAGTGGTACGGCAAGAACAAAGTTCCGGGCGGCGGGAGCGATCTGCTGCTCGAGGAGCGACTGGAAGGTCGAGAAGTGAGCGTTTTCGCGCTAGCCGACGGACGCGCAATGGTTCCGCTCGCCGCTGCCTGCGACTACAAACGCGCCGGCGACGGCGATACCGGTCCCAACACCGGCGGCATGGGCGCGTATTCGCCGCCCCACGGTTTTCCCGACGACCTCTTCGATGCGGTACGCGAGCGCATTCTCTCGCCGGTCTTGCGCGGTTTGCTGGCCGAGAGCGAGCAATACATCGGCGTGCTCTATTGCGGCCTGATGTGGACGGCCGAGGGACCCTACGTCATCGAGTTCAACGCACGGTTCGGCGATCCCGAAACGCAGGTGCTGATGCCGCGGATCCGCGGCGATTTCGCCGGCTTGTTGCGTTCGTGTGCCGATGGAGCGATGGATTTGAGTCTTACCTCGCTTTCCGAGCAGCATTGTGTCGGCGTCGTGCTCGCGACCGGCGACTATCCGCGCAGCAGCACGCCGCTTCCCGGATTGAATCCCGACGTTGCGCTGGGCGAGGGCGTGCACGTGTTTTGGGGCGGCAGTTCGCTCGCCGACGGACGCGTGCGCAGCAGCGGCGGACGCGTGCTCACGGTTACCGCGCTGGGCGACGATCTGTCAAGCGCGCGGGTGCGTTCCTACGAAGCGGTGCGCGCGCTGGCCGGCCGCATCGGCACGACCGGCCTCACCTATCGAACCGACATCGCGCGCGTCTGATGAACGGGGCGGTCGTGCGAGATCTCTTGCTCGCACTGCAGGGGTTGAACGTGACCATTCTTGCGCTGCAGGATTGGCTTCCGCTCGGGCGTTTCAATCGCGTGCGGACGATGCGTCCGGAACGGACACTGACCCAACTGGTGACGGTGACCGCACTGCAAACATTGCCGTTTGCCTTCGGCCTCGTGTGCAGCGCGTTCTATCGCTACACGCCGTACCCGGGCTGGCTCTATGCGTGGCTGTGGATCAGCTACGGCGCGTTCTTCCTCGGCCAAGTCCAGGCGTGGTGGATACCGTATCTCCTCCCGTCACAGCGGGGACGCCGCAAGAGCGTGACGCCGAACACGCTGCATTTGCTCCTGCATCTCACGACGCTCGCGACGCTGGTATTGCTCGCCGTGGTACGCTAGGCTTCACGCATGGATGACCAGCCGACGACCCGCGACGTCCTGGATGCCTTGCTCGACTTTCGAGCCGCTGTCGAAGTGCGCTTCGATCGCGTCGACGAGCACTTGGCCAGGCACGATCGGCGTTTCGATGAGCACGATCGGCGTTTCGATGAGCACGATCGCAGGTTTGATGCGATCGAGCGGCGCTTAGGAAGGCTTGAAACACGAATGGAAGGCGTCGAGTCCCGCTTGCAAGCCGTCGAATCGCGTTAGAGACATTGCATGAACGTAGTCAAAATCGACAGCGGGCCGCGCGCCGCAGCAAAAGTTCGCGATCGCGCGTGTTCTGCGCGAGCGAGGCGGCGCGCTCGAACGCATCCGCCGCCTCGCTGAATCGTTGGAGCTTTTCGAGCAGATCGCCCCGAACGCTGGGCAGAAGATGGTAGGAGCGAAGCGCCGGCTCGCTCGTCAGCGCGTCGACCAACTCGAGCCCGGCCGCGGGACCGAAGGCCATGCCGATCGCGACCGCGCGATTCAACTCGACGACCGGGGTCGGCGCGAGTTGGGCCAACGCGTCGTAGAGCGCCGTAATGCGTTTCCAGTCGGTTTCCTGCGCGGTCCGCGCCCGCGCATGGCACGCGGCGATCGCGGCCTGCAACGTGTACGGACCGAGCGAAGCCCCGAGGCGTTCCGCGCGTTCGAGCGCAGCCAGACCGCGCGCGATCAGGATGTGATCCCACCGGCCGCGATCTTGATCGAGCAAGAGGACGTGCTCGCCGGACGGTCCGACGCGCGCCTTCATGCGTGAGGCCTGGATCTGCATCAGCGCCGCGAGTCCGTGCACTTCGGATTCATCCGGGGCGAGCTCGGCGAGCATGCGGCCGAGGCGCATCGCTTCCTGTGCGAGCGCCGGCCGCACGATGTCCTCGCCGGCAGACGCGGAATACCCCTCGTTGAAAACAAGGTAGATGACTTCGAGCACGGCCCCGAGCCGCTGCGCGCGTTCGGCCGCGTCGGGAACCTCGAACGGCACGTGCGCTTCGGAGAGCGTGCGTTTGGCGCGCACGATGCGCTGCGCGATCGTCGCTTCGGAGGTCAGAAATGCGCGTGCGATCTCGGGCGTGGTAAGGCCGCCGAGTAGACGCAGGGTCAACGCGACGCGCGCTTCTTTCGAGAGCACGGGGTGGCAGGCGATGAACATCAAGCGCAAGAGATCGTCGGGGACCTCTTCCTCGAGCGCCGCGAAGTCCGGTTCATATTCCAAGGACGCAGCGGCCTCGCGGCCGATCTGCTCGTGCTTGCGCTCCATCGTTTTCTCACGGCGGAAGCGATCGATCGCGCGCCGTTTTGCGACCGACATCAGCCACGCACCCGGATTGCGCGGAACGCCTTCCTGCGGCCATTGCACGAGCGCGGCCACAAACGCATCCTGCGCGAGTTCCTCGGCCAGGCCGACATCGCGAACGACGCGCGTCAGCGCGGCGATCAGTCTGGGGGACTCGATCCCCCAGACTGCTTCGATTATGGCATGTCCGCGAGTTCGTGAATCGTGCACGTTCCGCCGCCGGCGCAGTCGAGAAAGCGGTGCGTGACTTCAATGAGGTGATCGCGGTCGCGCACGTTGAGCAGGGCGTAGCCGCCGACGATCTCTTTGCTCTCGGTGAAGGGGCCGTCGGTGACGGAGACCGGACCGGTGCCGCCGCTGCGGACGCGCAAGCTCACGCCGGTCGGCGCAACGCCGCCGGTATCGACTAGTATCCCAGCCGCCATCATCTCTTGAATCAGGCCTTGCATGTTCGCCATCATCTTGGGATCGGGCGGCTGCGTCCACGGTTCGTGCGTGAAAATCGAGATGACGCGCATCATGCAATCCCCGCAAGGTCTTCGGGCTCGAACAGTTGGCGAATTTCGACCTGTTCGCCGCGTTGAAACGGACACCGCGAGAGGCGCTCGATGAGCTCTTCCTTCGAGCGCGCCTGGAGGATCCAAAAACCGGCGACCAGTTCTTTCGTTTCGGTGAAGGGACCGTCGGTCACGGCCGGCTTGCCTCCGGCGTAGCTGATGCGCGCGCCCTTTACGCTGGGCTGCAGCCCCTCGGCCGCGAGCAGCACGCCGTCGCGCGCGAGGGTTTCGTTGAATGCCCCCATCTTCGCAAGCTCATCGGCCGTGGGCAGCACGCCGGCCTCGCTCGCTTCGGTCGCTTTGACCATGACTAGGAATCGCATAGGGTCTCCTTATCGTTGGGCGTTGATCTACCTACACGTCGAACGGGGGAAGGGAAAATCGACACGCTCAGGGTGACAGGAGCGAGAGCTGGACGGTAGCTTCGCTGCGGATGCGCGGCAGTGCTCGCGCCGGGTTGCGCTCGAGTGCACCGTGGACTTCCTCTTCGACTCGATCCGCGACGGCGCGCGGCGCGTAGGTCCCGCGATAGAGCTGCGCGTACTGCGCGATCAGCTCCGGCCGGTGCTCGCGCAGGTAACCAAAAAATGCGTCACGTGTCACGTCATGCAAGTAGAGGGTGTTATGCCAGACCTTGGCGGCGCCGGCGTCGCGCGCGGCTTTGACGACGGCGTCGATCGACTCGGGCGTATCGGTGATTTGCGGCAGCACCGGCGCGAGCGCAACGTTGACGTGAATGCCCGCTTCGGCCAGCATGCGCACCGCGCGCAGGCGCTGGCGCGGCGGCGCCACGGTTGGTTCGATCTCGCGCGCGATCCGTTCATCGAGCGTGGCAATGCTGATCGAAACGTGCGTGCTCGCGACCCGGGCGAGATCGGCGAGCACGTCGACGTCACGCACGATCAGCGGTGATCGGGTGATCAGATTGGCCGGCGAGCGATAGTCGCGCATCGCCTCGAGAATGCCGCGCGTGATCCCGTAACGACCCTCCAGCGGCTGATACGGGTCGGTCACCGTTCCGATCGCCACCGGCTCGCGCTTCCAGCCGCGTTTCGCCAGCTCGGTGCGCACGACGGCCGGCGCGTTGACCTTGACGTAGAGGCGGCTGCCCCAGCGTGCGACGCCGTCTTCCTCCAGATATGAGTGGGTGCGGCGAGCGTAGCAAAACACGCACTGGTGGTAGCAGCCGCATTTTTCCTGTATATGAGGTTTCTCAAAAGAGTCACCCCTCGGGCGCCGACTCCAGGGTTTCGTCGTCGGAAACGGCCGCCATACGCCAGCTCGCGGCGACGATCTTCGGATCAAGGCTGAGGCGTCCGACAATGCGCTCGAGCTTCGTGTCGGCGCGGTCGCTAGCAATGACGACCGCCTTAACGACAACGTGATCATCTTGAAGATTGCGGCTTTCTAACGAGCGCAAGAGCAATGTTGTCACCCGAATTTGGGCAAGCACGTCGGCGCGCACGGTTTCCTCATGTGCGCCCGAGCAGCTCACCGTGATTTCATAGGCTTGCGACAGTTCGGTCTGACCGAAGGGCTGACGGTTAATCCGTTGCACAATCGGGCGAAGGAGAACGTTCGCCGCGAGCACGGCAACAGCGCCAATCGTTGCCTCCGAAAGAAACCCGGAACCGCAAAGCGTTCCCACGGCAGCTGTTGCCCACAGTGTCGCGGCCGTATTTAGGCCTCGTACGCTGAAGCCTTCCTTGAAAATCACAGCACCGGCGAGAAAACCCGTCCCGGAGACGACGTACGCCGCTACCTGCGTAGGGTTTGTTCCGGCGTTCATCAGGATCGATATGGATGAAAAAAGCGCAGCGCCCAAAGCGACCAACGCATTTGTACGAAGGCCGGCCATGCGTTGGCGCCATTGCCGTTCGAGGCCGATCACGACGCCCAGCAGCAGTGCGACAAAGACATGCAGGGCGAAGAGCTCGGTGGCTGGCATGCCGTTAGTCAAAATCTTCCCCTTATGAAGCGAAGCACCACGACGATACCTCCGACGATGAGGATCGCTCCATAGACGAGCAGAGCGATGAGCTGCATCCGTTCGCGCTTGTCAAACATAGCATCCCACCTAGATCTGATAGTGAAATTGGAGCGTGTAAATTGATACGGGGCCGCGCACCGTGTTGTACGCCGGGTTAACGACGCGTTGGTAATCGCCCTTGAGCGAGAACCCCTTGAAGATCATGAATCTATAGTAGGTTTCGAGAACGCTTTCGGGTCCATATGATAGTCCACCGTCGCCGATCAGGATTCCAAGACCACCGTCTGCTAAATACTGTTGCCGAACGGCGGATATCGAATTCTGGACGGCGGCAATTCCCACGGTATCATTCGGTCGATGCCACGGTGTCCCGTCGACCGAAAGGCCAAGTTCCGCCGAACGGTCGATCTCGGTGAAATCGAACGCTTCATACGAGCCGTTGTCTGCGCTCAAGCGTAGGAAGGCGCCTACGTGGGGCGCGAGCTCTTGCTCGATATTGACCCCTTCGCCGATCTTCCAGTGGCGATTTTGACGGAACAACAGCGGGTTTGGCGTCGTGCCAGAAGCCGCGGCATATGAGATCGTATCCGCTAGTGGCGCCATGTATCCGTAGTCGCCGTAGGTCAAGAAGCGAAATTTTCCCGGATGTCCGCCGAAGAGCGACATATTGCGATCATACTCCAACACTGGCGAATACTGAAGAAATGGGACCCTCTCGATGACCGTCGTGTTCGGCGTCTTGGACAGTTGAAAGAGACCAACGGTGAAGGCCGATTGCGCGCGGTTGATCGAAGCCGCTAGCCCGTAGGTGTAACCCCAGGCGTCGGCGGCGTAATCGAATGCTCCCATATCGACGACCGACCAATTCAAAAAATCATTGCGTGGGTCGTGGGCATAGACATTGTTGTCAAAGATATTTACGACGGAGAACTTCCCCCCAGTAAGGGTGATGTTCCGTACGTCTTGAGATCCGGCAATGACATTTTGTCCCGAATCGACCGACTGTGTGCCACCGCCCTCATTGAAAGTCTGAGTGATGAAGTACTGGTGCGCACGCTCGTACGGACGTGAGGCACCGACCTTGTATGCCTCGCCACTCGAGAAGCCCGCAAGACCGAGCGTACTGCCGAAGCCGAAGCCCTGGTCGATGTCCTCGTTATAAAATGCCTCAGCGCCTTTCCAGAGACGGTAACCCAAATAGATCGTCGACGAAAAGGTTTTCTGCGTATCGGGCATATTCGAAAGGCTGTTGGCGCCGGAGTACGCGGCGGGGAAGGCCCCATGGTACTGCTGTGTGTTGGTTGCCTGCCAGTGTACGCTCCAACGAGCGGGTGCCGGCGTTGGGGTCGTTTTTGGCGTTGGAATGGGTACCGCCGGTATAGCTGCGCCGATGGTCGTCAAAAGAACGGCGAAGAACATTGGCCCGCTATCCTTTGTGCAGCGCGAGGAGAGCAACGCGGAACACCACGAGCCCGACGGCGAGAATCAGATATGCCCTTAGTAGGATAAGCCAAAAGCGGTTAGCAAGACTTAAGCGAACCTTTGGGAGAGAGCTAAGCGAAGGCATCTGCCACTGATGGCGCTGCGAACGGTCGAATGACGTGTAGTCGATGTCACCTGGCACGAACGCCATCCAAAAGCCGGCAATAACGGCTAGAATCGCTCCCACGCCGAGAATCCAAAGAATCTGAATGGTGCCGATCGATGGGAAGACCGTTGCAGCGGTGAGGACTACCGAGAGCATCACCAATGCAGCGATAACGACGCCGGTGAAGATGTTCGTACGGCGCGTGTTTGCCCAAGGACCCAGCACCGCCTTGTCATTGGAGAGCAGTAGCAAGAAGACGGTCGCGCTCGGCAATAGCACACCCGCGAGTACCTGTACGGCGTTCGTCAAGAGTCCGAGCGGGCTCCCGGGAATGAGCACGATCGTTGCCGCAACAACAATCAGTCCCGCATAGACGAGATAGAAGACCGGCGCGTCGCCGACTTTGCGATGCAACGAATGGTTTAGCGACATCACGTCGCCAATGGCATAGGCTGTCGATAGCGAAACCGCTGCGGCCCCAATAATCGCCGCGTCCAGGAGGGCGAGTGCGAAGAGATCGCCTGGGAGGCGCCCGACGTAGTGCGCGATTCCCGCGGCAACCGCGCCGGCGTCCTGGAAATTGCCGAATTCCTTGTGGCCCGCAAACGTGGCCGCAGTAAACGAGAACATCGCGAACGCGCCGAGCACGACGAAAACAATGCCGAGAGCCAGGTCCCAACGTTCGTAGTTGAGCCAGCGCGTGGTGATGCGCTTGTCGATGACATAGCTCTGCTGGAAGAATAGCTGCCACGGCGCTACCGTGGTCCCGACGATGCCGATAATGAGCAGCATGACGACTCCTAGGTCCGAGTCTCTCGGCATGCTCGGTATTAGAAAGTCACGTGTTGACTGCCCGATCGGCGCATGCACCATCACGAATACCGGAATCAGTAGCAGGCTTCCAAAGCAGAGCAACATCGCAAAGCGCTCGAAGCGGCGAAAACTTCCCGTCGCCGCGCCCATCATGACAAGCACGGCCGCGACGGCGACGCCCGCAATCTTAGGGACGCCGAAGTAGCCCAGCGCGAGGCTGATGCCGATGAATTCAGTGACGATCGTTAGAGCGTTGAGGATGAACAGATCGATGACGCTGAAAGCACCCCAGAACTTTCCAAAACGCTCGAGGATGAGTTTCGCGTGGCCGACGCGCGTAACGGCGCCAAGGCGCAGCACCATCTCCTGGTTTACGAAGAGAACGGGAACCAATAGCAGTAGGGTCCACAACAGTGTCGTACCGTAGTTTTGTCCAGCCTGCGTGTAGGTCGAGAATGCGCCTGCGTCGTTGTCGCCGACCATGACGATGAGTCCCGGGCCGACGATTGCCGCGAAAGCCACGAGCTTCGCCCATAGACCCTTGCGCGAGCCAGTATCATTCTTGGCAATCGTACCGAATGCTCCGCGAATATCGCCCGCATGCATCGTATCCAGGTGCGCGCCGTCTACTATCGTTGCCATTGGCTTATCCTCCGAGGATGGCACGGTAGACACCAATCGGAGGGCGATCGCTGAACTGATTTGCTCGAAGCAGATCGTTGTGAACTTCGTTCGCGCCGTTAAGGCGCATGAGGGCAGCGCGAAGCAAGGGCGCCAAGATTTTCTTCATGACACATCTCTCCTAAAAAGTTACGGTTTGCCGCGCCAAACAGACGGGCACGGCAGGATTAAACGGCTCATTGCGAGCCTGCGGCTAGATCGACTACTCGGTCCATCGTCCATGGCTTGACATCACCCCCTCTCAAAAATAAAAAACTGTCGCATACGTCCTCGCAGGCAACAGTCAAGAAACACTCGCGCGGCCAGGCCGCGGAATCTCTCCTCACTGTAGAGCTTTAGCACTGCACACCGTAGAGGCCCGAAGGTCTCAGCCGCGTTAGATTCCGCCTTGATTCGGCGGAATCTGGTCAACCCGTTGGGGTCTCTCGACCTTTCTGGGCAGCGGCTTGTTCTTGTGCAGACGCCTCACCTAACGAGGAAGCCTCGACAAGCATACTCGCCCGGGCAGCGTTGTCAAGCCAAAACTGTCGATTTGGCTCGCCTAAATCATGCGCTATTCCAGCAGACTGATCTGCAGGGGCGCTCGCGATTGGATCGTCGTTAAGCCTCGGCGAGGCGAGGACGAAAGCGCTTCTTTTACTCGTTTATCAACGGCAGCAGCTACGTCACCTGGAGCATATTTACCGCGGTAAAGCGAGGCATATTCTGCAAGTAACTCGGGCCTTCGCTCGCGCAGATAACCGAAAAATGCATCGCGCGTAACGTCGTGCAGATGGAGCGTGTTGTGCCACACGCTGGAGGCACCAGCCGCTCGCGCTGCGTGGACAACGGCCGTTATGTTCTCCGGTGAATCGGAGATTCGTGGGAGAATTGGTGCAAGGGCTACGTTTACTCGGATGCCGGCGTCGGAGAGCATTCTGACAGCGCGAAGGCGCTGGTGAGGTGGTGCGACAGTGGGCTCGATGTCGCGAGCCAACGTTTCGTCTAAGGTAGCGATGCTAACCGAGACGCTAGCGCCGGCGACGAGCGAGAGCTGCTGTAAGACGTCAATGTCACGAATCACGAGAGGCGAGCGCGTGATCAGTGCAGCGGGCGTGTGATAGTCTCGCAATGCCTCAAG